>CAZPDY010000092.1:0-5437 GCA_964585455.1 uncultured Candidatus Bathyarchaeia archaeon
TGACTAGGTACAGCTTCCGACGGGAGAAGAGCGGCGAAGTAACCGGACTGCGAAGACAACGCGCCTTCACGATGCCCGACTGTCACGCCCTCTGCTCTGACTTGGAGCAAGCGAAGAAAGAATTCGTGGTTCGCTTCAAACTGTGCATGAAAGTCCTCGAAGCCTTCGAGCTTGAAAAAGACGATTTCGAATTGGGAATAAGGTTCGAAAAGGATTTCTACGAAAAAAACAAAACCTTCGTGGCATCGTTGGCAAAGCTTTTCGGGAAGCCAGCTTTGATAGAGATGTTTAAGGAGAAAGCGTTCTACTGGGTTTTTAAATGGGAATTCAACTTCGTCGACAACCAAGACAAAGCTTCCGCGTTGTCAACAGACCAGATTGACGTTGAAAACGCCCACAGATACAACATCACGTACGTAGACGAGAAAGGTGAGAAACAGCACCCCCTGATTCTGCACTGCTCGCCGAGCGGCGGAGTCGAAAGATGCGTCTACGCCATGCTGGAAAAAGCGTACCGAGACCAACAAAGAGGAAAGACTCCGATTCTCCCTCTCTGGCTCTCGCCCACCCAAGTCAGGATAATACCAGTTTCCGACAAGTTTACAAGCGAAGCCGAGAAAATCGCCGAGGAAATAGGCAAGAATAACATACGTGTGGACTTCGACGACCGCCCCCTCACGATGCAGAAGAAAGTCAGAGAAGCAGAGACCGAATGGATAAACCACATCGTAGTCATCGGCCAAAACGAGATTGACTCGGGGGTTCTGCCAGTTCGAGATAGGCTTGCTGGGAAGATCGCGAAGATGAAGCTTCCAGAGCTCGTGAAAGGCATACTGGAGAAGACAAAGGATAAGCCCTTCAAACCCCTGCCTCTGCCTAAAAAACTATCCCAACGACCTCAGTTTTACGGCTAGCTGTCTTACAACAAAGTATATCAACCATCGTGGGTATTGTAAAAATCTACAGAGGGGTGCCAAAATTGGAGCCGAAGGAACTTCTCATATACGTTGACGGAAAATATTACCCAAAGTCTGAGGCAAGGATTTCCGTCTATGACCATGGCTTTCTCTACGGAGATGGTGTTTTCGAGGGGATACGAGCCTACAGCGGCAGCGTGTTCAAACTGAGAGAACACATCGACAGACTTTACTCGTCCGCGCGTGTCATCATGCTGGAAATTCCGATGTCGAAGGATGAGATGACTGAAGCAGTCATCGAGACACTAAAAAGGAACAAGCTCGCTGACGCCTACATCCGCCTAGTCGTGTCCAGAGGCGCGGGAGACTTGGGTCTCGACCCCAGAAAATGCTCCAAACCAACGATAATCATCATCACCGACCGCATAAAACTCCACGATGGGAACGCGAAGAAAGAAGGCTTAACGGCGATAATATCATGGGTCAAGAGAGACCCGGTGGACGCAACTACACACGAAGTAAAGTCGCTCAATTACCTTAACAGCATCCTCGCCAAGATCGAAGCAAACAGCGCAAACGTCGACGAGGCAATATGTCTTAACAAAGAAGGGTTCGTGTGCGAAGGAGTCGCAGAGAACATTTTCGCCGTGTCCCACGGCGTCATCATAACTCCTCCGACGTCAACAGGTGCCTTACGGGGGATAACGAGGGACGTCGTTATTGAGATTGCCCAGAAGCTCGGGTACACGGTAATTAAGAAGGAGATAACACCAGCAGACTTGTTCATAGCAGACGAAGTGTTCTTCACGGGAACCGCGGCGGAAGTGGTCCCTGTTAAGGAGATTAACAAACGAAAGGTCGGTGATGGAAAGCCCGGACCCATCACTCTGAAGTTGGTAGAGGAATACCACAAGAGAGTGCTAGACCCCGAGCAAGGTGTGCCCATCCGCTAAAACATGGTTGAACTATGGCTTCATGAACCTCTCCAGCATGTTGAAGGCAATTTCCAATTCTTCTACTGGCGGTAAGAAGACCCCTCTCACGTGACCCGCGCCATACGTGTCACAGAAACCTGAGCCATGCACAAAGAGAACGCCCGTTTTTTCCAAGACGTCTAGAACGAATTCGAGGTCATTCTTCCAACGGCTCCCGACCTCGTGTATTCTGGGAAAGACGTAGAAAGCTCCCTCGGGCTTCGCGCAACTGATCCCCTCGATTTCGTTCAGGCGCTTCCAAGAGTAGTCTCTTCTCTCACGAAGCTTCTCAACCATCTCGGCGATGTGTTCTTGCGGTCCATCCAACGCTGCTATACCCGCTTTCTGGACGGGGGTGTTGGTGCACAGTCGAATCCGCGACTCTTTTCTTGTGCCCTCTTTTAATGTTTGAAGCTTTCCTTTTGGGTCATGGAAGTAAAAGTATCCCAATCTCCATCCAGTAGCCAGATAGGTCTTGGAGAACCCGTTTAACCCGATTATGGGATAATCTCCGGCGATGCGAGCGGTGCTCACAAACCGCTTTTCATACACTATGCGGTCGTAGATCTCGTCGGATAAAACCACAAGGTCGTTTTCAGCTGCCAGATCAACGATTCTTTTGACAGTCTTCTCATCGTAGAGGGCGCCGCAAGGGTTGTTGGGGTTTATTATCACGATGCCTCGGGTTTTCTCTGAAATTTTTGATCTCATGTCTTCGACGTCGGGTATCCACTCTTCTTCCTCGATGGTTCTGTAGGCAACGGGTTTGCCCTCAAAAAACTTCGCATAAGAAGTGTACGGCGGATAGGTGGGACCTGGCACCAGGATTTCGTCGCCTCTGTCAATCATCGCTGCCATGATCATGAAAATGCCCTCAGAAACGCCTGTGGTAACTATCACGTCGTCGGGCGCTATGTCGACGTCGTTAACGCGTTTTTCTTTTCTGCAAATCGCTTCTCTCAGCTCTGAGAGTCCCTCTGAGGGACCGTACCAGTTTTCTCCTGCCTCTACTGCGTCAAACAGAGCTTGTTTCACGTTTTCTGGTGTGTCAAAGTCAAACTTTACTGGGTCACCGATGTTTAGGTAGGTTATCCTCTTCCCTGTTTTTTCAAGTTTTTTGGCGAATTCTATAATATCTCTGATGGCGTATTCGATCGTGCTAACTCTCTTGGTGACTTTAATTTGGGTCTTCAATTTGGTTCACCTATATTATGAGTTTTTCTGGTTCCACGTTACGTTTTGCCATACCGAGATCGCTCACTCTGAATTCTTTATTTCCAAAGAGGTCTGAATGTTCTTCGCCTGCGTACAAAGCTGCGGCAATTCTTCCAACTGCATCGCTTTTCATGTTGCCGCTACCGCTGCAGCTACCCACAACCAGTAAATCGTTCTGCTCGAAAATAACAGGTTGTCCGTCGACGGGGTTAAGCCCGTATTGACCTGCCCAAGAACCGTAAGGTTGCGCGCCCAAGAATTTGGGAAAATACTTTGTGACTACTTGGTAGATTCCGTATCGGTAGAAGTTTTCTTCGGGTTGCGGGTCTTCTTCCAGTTTGAAGCCTCTTGGAAAGTGGTCGCCGTAGCTCAGCCAGAAAGACTCCTCTTCCAATGCTGGTTTAATATAAACCGTGGGTTCTGGCAGAATAGTGAAAGGCATGCAATTCTCTTCGTTTAAGTCTCCAACGTTTAGCAGCTGTTTTAGCGCAGGTGTTGAAGCCTTAACAGAAAAGAGTTGACGTTTTATAGGTTCCATCGGTGCGTAGACCCCGACAGGATGTAGCAGAGTGTTTGCCCATACGCCGGCGGCGATTATGGTTTTTTTGGCTTTTATCGCGCCTCGGTTGGTGTTGACTCCTGCGGCTCTGGACTTTTGCCAGAAGAAGGGTTCGTCGGGCATTCCTAAGGGTTGCTCGGGCTCTACTAATATCTGTTCGGCTCTCGTGTTGTACCTGATTTCTCCGCCCATTTTTCTGAACTCTGTCTCGTAGAACTGAACCAGCAAATCAATGTCGATGGAGCCTGCTTTTGGGACGAACACGCCTTTTTCCACGTCTGCTAACTGCATAATCTGAGCTTCTTCGTCTTTCGTGACTTCTGTCCTGAGACCGAGCCGCTTTGCCAGCTCCTCTTTCTCGTACACTCTGTACTCTAGACCGTTTTCCGCCATCAATTTCAGAACGGGCTCGACGGTTTTGTAGCGTTCCTCTGAAAACAGCCACAGGTATCCCGCCCACTTCAACTTCAGGTCGACGCCCAACTTGTTCTGAACGTGCTTGAAGAACTCGACAGTCGTGTCCACTAGCGTTAGGTTTGTGCGAGAGTAGAAGAAACACCTAAACATCGCGGCGCTCTTAGCGGTGTTCCCTTGACCCGCAATACCCGCTTTATCTATTACGAGAATTCGGTCGTTTGGTCGTTGTTTTTTTATGTGATAAGCGGTTGCTAACCCGAATATGCCTGCACCCACTATCACTGCATCATAAGTCGTCAACTAGCCTCATCTCGCTTCGTGTGGTCTGTTAGAAACTACCTTTACATAAGAGGTTAAAGATTAACGCTTCGCTAAACCCTTACAATATTAGAGGATAGTATTTTCTTGACACCTGAGTTGAACCTTCAACTCAGGTGTCAAGGTTGTTTGAGTCAAGTGTGGCAGCTTTTCAGAGCGGGCTATCTCAGCGGGTTCCTTCAATAAAGCAGCAAAAGATGTGGGCTGTAGAACGGTTACGGTGGCGTTAGCTGAGGCGGTTGCGCTTTCGTCGTCCGTCACACGCAAGGTCACGGTAAAGTTTCCGTTAGTAGAATAATCGTGAGTCACTAAGATGCCTGTAGCGTTAGAGCCATCGCCAAAGTCCCAGAAATACTCGACGATAGTCCCGTCAGCATCGTAGCTTGCGGTTGCGTTGAAAGAGACATCTTCTCCCACGAGCACAGTTGTAGCACTTTGAGTGAAGGACGCGTTTGGGGTCTGTTTAGTATGGTGATTACTATGGATCTTTTGCTGATTAACCCTATGTCGTCAGTCACGGTGAGCGTGACATTGAAATCTCCACTGCCCACGTACGTGTGGGTCGTAATCATTCCAGTGGTGTTAGTTTCGTCGCCGAAATTCCAGAAGTAGCTGACTATCGTGCCGTCGGGGTCTGAACTCGCAGACGCGTTGAAGGTCACGACTGTGCCCGTGTATGGATTCGTGGGGGAATGCGTGAAAGAAGCCACTGGTATTTTGACAAAAGTGTACTCGTATGCGAAAAAGCCCTGTGCTGTATGGACGGTTATTCTTATTTCCTGACCCACGAACGCTGTCCAATCCCACGAGCATTGAAGAAGAAGGCTTCCGTCGGGCTGCAATGTGCGCGAGCCACTTCCCATGATTGTGGCGTCGAATTCTTGGGTTCCGTTTGTTATTATTACTCTGTCAACGTCGACAGAATGCGGTGATGAGGGCAAACTGTGAACTGTCATGTTAAACCCACTCGTGTCGGGCAGCGTTGAGAAGGTTATGTCCGTTATGTTGAGCGCTACTGGAGACGGTAGGACTGGGGT
>CAZPDY010000093.1:0-5409 GCA_964585455.1 uncultured Candidatus Bathyarchaeia archaeon
GCCAAAAGGGGAAAGCCCCACCAAGAAACGATGGCTGACACGAGGGGCAGGGAGAACAATAAGTAATGAAGACGACTAGTCAGCCCTCTGGCTTTTGGCTTCGAAACCGCCACCTTTCTCCCTTCAACAAAACTACGACGGAATGTGAGGATAAAAGTCCTATTCCACAAAAAACAATATTCCATCCAAAAAACATACATACCACCCAACCAGAAAACAAAAACCCGAGTGCACAAGCTTGGACGACCAATCCCGCTACCACACGTTGCTCCGAGACCCCACCCGCCGAAGAATAATCGAGATACTCGGCGAACAAGAAAAAATAGGCTTCAAAGAACTGAAAAAAACGCTGGGACTGGGCGTCGGCACCGTCTATTATCACCTCGACATGCTCTCGGGCTACTTAGCCCAAGACAAACAGCGAAAATATAGACTTAACGAACGCGGGCTCCTCCTCTACGAATCACTGAAAGGAAGAAGCCCCCCCTCGACGCTGCAGACGAGCGAAGCCCTGACCCATCGCGTGACTAGGTGGCTGTTCCTTGCGCCCCTCTTCGCGAAGACCACTCAGCCCCTAAGGCTACTACCCCTCGCGCTCGTCGTCTTGGTCTTCGGCAGCCTGGGCTCGGCGTTGGCTTCGTCCCAGTCGCTCCTCTTCTTCTACTCGCCCTTCACGGCATACCAGTTCGAAACGACGGCACTGTTGTACGTTTTCAACTGGGTCAGCCTCTTCATATTCTCCGACGTCGCCATCTCCTTGGCTTTCAGGCGGGTGGGCGGGGACCTGCAGCTGTTCGTCTGCCTCGCTATTGCGTCTTTTCCCGTGGCACTGTTCCCCTACGTCTACATGTTCCTGTCCTATGAAGTTGCACGCTATCTCCTGCTGATTCTCATCCTGTGGAGCCTGATGTTGCTGTCCTCAGCCTATTCCTTCAGCAAGAGGCTACGACTGGACAAGGCAGTCGTGATGAGCCTGCTGGCGCTCTACTTGAACACCGGCATCTTGCTAGCTCTGGGACTGATGGCTTAGCCCGTCTCTGCGCCCTGTCTAGACCGTCAAATAGCAACCGTTGAGTGTGCGTTGGTTTTGTTCTATGGGAAGGTTTTTATAGGAGTATGTTGTCGTAAGTCTTACGACGGTTGAGGTCGAGGGAAAGAAGGGCGCCTGTGGTTGTAGAAGAAAATTGTTTTTCTTCTCGAGCCTTCTCCTTTCTCCCAAGATGTTTGGTTTCCGCGGGCGCCAGTCTTTTCCGATAGGCGATGAGACCGTTCTGCGAGTGTTGTGGGTTTATGAGTTTAGTGTCCACATAGTGTAGCTGAGGGCTGAGCGGGTTATTTTCCTTTTCTTGGCCACTTGTATGCGTATCAGACGATTAGTGCGGTGAAGACGGCTGATACTATTGCCATGAGTAATGGTTAGGGGGTTTGTCTTGTTATGTAGTCGGTTATATCTACGAAGCTGAGGACCGTGAAGACTGCGGCTACAATGATGTTTGTCCAGCGGTTTACGTTGTCTTTTAGTGTTATGGTTAGGAAGGGCATGATGAGTGGGATTAGCACTATTATTGCGAATACTAGGAGGAATTCGGGGGTTATTTGTGCGCCTTTCATTTCTCCGTCCATTAGGTCTGTTATCATGCCTGGCTCCATGAACGAAAGTACCGCTGAGGATAAGCCGATGAGGAATGATGTTATCCATAGGATTGAGATTTTTAGTTTCAGTTCCATGTTTTTCAGTTTCGTTTCAACTCTCTCGTTCCTCTTTCTCCCTTGTTGTCCTTCAGAAGTGAAGATGGTTAGGGACAGTGGAAACGAGACAACGAATCACCCACCCCCCCCAAACGTCCACGACGACATCGCCTACGCCCTGGCTCTGACACTGTACGTCACGCGCAACACGCCCGAAGGAACGCTTCTACGTGTACACTAGCACAACAGTTGCAAACGATACATGCCCGCCAGGCTTTATATTCAAAATCCGAATAATCGGGCATACACACGGATACTGTTTCTCGATGCACTACGTTTATCTACCATCCACGCCATTAGTATTCACAAGAAGACATTTGCCGGGGAGAAAACCGAGCCCGATGGTCAAAAAACCACCCTCAAAAGACGAAGCCTTAGAAGCCCTAGACTTCATAATCAACGTCCTACGCGAACACGAAAAAGACCTAGACCGCTTGATCGGCGAGTTGGGCACGATAACGTCGTCCGTGGGGAAGACGGGCGAGATGGCAGACAAAATAGAAAAGGTGGAAGAGCGCCTCTCCACCCTCCAGAACGAGATCACGGGGCTGATTGGCATTCTCTCTGCTTCTCCCCGCACTGGTACTCAGCCTGCCACGCTGCCCACGGTCGCTGCGTCCGCGCCCGCCACTCTTCGTGGACCGCCAGTTATAGTGCGCTGCAAGCAGTGGGACGACTTCAAAACGCTAGCGAAGGGCGCCGACACGGTGTCTTTCCTGTTCCGAGAAGCCGAGAAGAGCTTTCAAGCTGATGCTTTGAAGGAGGGGCGGGTGTTGACTTTCAGCGGAGATTTGCCCAAGGATTCGAGGCTGCTGAAGCTCTGGCTGGCGAGGGAGCTGGAAGTGAGGGAAGACAGTATTTTCGAGGGCATCCTCGCCATAGGGTAACGCTTATCTTGTTTTCCATTTCCATATAGCGAACATGCAGCTTGGCTTCTTTCTCGACGAGCTTTTCGTCCAGTATCCCTTCCTGTTGCCAGCCATTTGGCTGGTCATAATAGCCGCCGTGGCGATCGCCGTTGAGCGTGTGGTTTCTCGGTGGGTTGGCAAGCTCATCGCCAAGGCTGACTTGCCCCCGCACGCTGGAAACGCTTTGCTCCTGACCGCTCGGCTGGTAATCCTCGTGGGGACTATTATCGCCGTGCTGAGGCTCGGGGGAGTATCGTCGGATATCATTGTTGCTTTTTCGGCTTTGGGCGGCGCAGCCATAGGGTTCGCCTCTACCCAGACTGTCGGGAACGTGTTGGCTGGACTGTATATTCTAATCAGCCGACCCTTCCGTCCAGGTGATTACGTGAGGATGGATGGTGTGGAGGGTATAGTGAAGGAGATTTCGGTTAACTACACGAGGATTTTGACCATGGCGGGCAACATTGTCTGGACAAGTAACAGGAGGATTCTCGACAAGGACGTCGTGAACTTTAGGTACGTGGGGAAAGAGTCGAGTCTTTTCCGTTATGGTTTTGAGATGAGTTTTGATTATTCAGTGCCCTTGAAGAAGGTTGAGGAGATTCTCGACAAGGTTGCTGAGGACTACGCGGAGAAATTGCCCAAGAAGCCTGAGTATGACCTTGTCCAGCTTACCACTTTCAGTAGGAACTACGTGTTCTACATCTACGTGAAGAAGCCGGGAGATGTTTTTCAGCTTCGACCCTGCATACTCAAGGACATAACTCAATTGTGGGAAGAAGCGAAGAAGAAGCCCAGCTGATTGTCTCGGGGTTTTCGTGTCAGTTTTATATGCGTAAGCTGTTAATGTTTGGGGGGGAAAGCTTATGACCGTCAGAGTGGCAATCGCTGGAATCGGCAACTGTGCGTCAGCCCTAGTGCAAGGCGTGGAATACTACAAGAACGCTAAGGAAGACGCCAAAGTGCCCGGGCTAATGCACGTGAACTTCGGCGGCTACCACGTCAGGGACATTCAGTTCGTGGCTGCCTTTGAGGTCAACAGGCACAAGATTGGTAAAGACTTGGCTGAAGCTATATGGACAGAGCCAAACGTCTGCGCAAAATTCGCCGACGTCCCTCAGCTGGGAGTCAAAGTGATGCTTGGACCTGCTCTCGACGGGGTGGCGCCTCACATGAGAGTACCCTTCTATGCTTATGATGGGCAGAAGGTTGAGGCTTCCGACGTCGCACAAGTTCTCAGGGAAGCGCAAGCGGACATGCTGGTCAACTTTCTACCCGTGGGAAGCCACGATGCGACGCTGCGTTATGCTCAGGCATGTTTAGACGCAAAATGTCCCTTAGTGAACTGTATTCCCGAATTCGTGGCCTCTGACAAAACGTGGAGTGCGAAGTTTGAGGAGCATGGTTTGCCCGTGTCTGGCGACGACATCAAGAGTCAGCTGGGCGCCACGATTCTGCATCGGAGTTTGGCGCAGTTGTGTGTCGACCGTGGGGTTGAGATTGAGGAGACTTATCAGCTGAATTTGGGTGGGAACACGGATTTCTTGAACATGACGGTGGAGGACAGGTTGAAGTCTAAGCGGGTTAGCAAGACGGAGGCGGTTACGAGCCTAGTGCCCTACGAAGTGCCCACACGAATAGGTCCTTCAGATTATGTGCCCTTTTTGGGGGACAAGAAGATTTGCTACCTGTACATTCGGGGACGCAAGTTCGGAGACCAGCCAGTCACCGTCCGTGCGAAACTGGAAGTGGAAGACTCACCCAACAGCGCAGGCGTAACCATAGACGTAATACGGGCAACGAAGCTGGCGCTTGACAGGGGAATAGCGGGACCGCTGATTAGCATCTCTTCATATGCCTTCAAGCATCCGCCAGTGCAGATGCCCGACAGCCAAGCAAAACAATGGGTAGAAGAATACATCCAAGGAAAACGAGAAAGATAGAGACAAATACAAAACAACTGAATGCGTAACTAGGTTTTTTGGCTCAGAAAGCTTTCAAACAACTGAGTTGCTTTTTCCAATGGTAGTGTTTTTGGTGGTTGTTTGAAGGCGTAGGCAGAAATGCTCAGTATCGCTCCGGCTTCTCCCCTTTCAAGAGCAACCTTAACCCCCCTTACGACATCCAAGAGCACCGAGCCCGCGTTCGGACCGTCAACCGTGCACAATCGCAACTCAATCTCCATCGGTGCCCCGCCGAAGTACATGCCCTTCAGCCACATGTAGCTGTCCCGACGGTTCTCCAGAAAATCCACGTAGTCGGTTGTGCCTGCCACGACTTCCGCCTTGTAGGGCAGAGCCGACTCCACAGCCTTCGTCTTCACCACCCGCTTAGTCTCCCGACTCCTCTCCAACGTGTCCAGGGATTCGGTTCCGCCACCCACATCGAGCTGATAAGTCTCGCTTATGCGTACCCCCTGCTCCGAAAGCAGCCGCATCAACGTCTTATGCAACGTAGTCGCACCCACCTGGTCAACCAAATCATCGCCCACGACGGGCAACTTGGCATCCTTGAACCGTTCAGCCCAAGCCCAATCACTGGCGATGCCTACGGGCGTCGAGTTGACGAACGCGCAGCCAGCCTCCAACGCCTGCTCAGCATACCATTGGCTAGCCCTCACTGCACCGCCCGGAAGGAGGTTAATGAGCATATCCGCCCCTTTCTCCTTCAACGTCTGCGCTACACCAACTTCAGGAGAACCACTAACCTTCACGACGCTTTTCAGGTAGTTTCCCACACCGTCCAACACCTG
>CAZPDY010000094.1:0-5328 GCA_964585455.1 uncultured Candidatus Bathyarchaeia archaeon
CATGCTGTGTATTATGAGGCCTGCTGGAAATCCTTGGAAGGGGCACATGACAACCGACGACGCGATTAGAATCGTGAACTCAGTCAAGCCCGAGTTTGTTGTTTTGACGCATTTTGGAATGAAAATGATTTTTCGAAGCCCTGCAAAGGAAGCGCGGCGTCTGGAGAAGGAGACAGAGGTTAGGACTCTGGCAGCATCGGATGGGTTGAGACTAGTAGTAGGCGAGGAAATCGTGGTGGGAAACGATAAAGGACGGGCGGGGCTGGATAGATTTCTTAAAACGCATTGATGCATGCAATCTTAGTGAGACGTTCATACCTTGACTAGCCCCGAGCCAACAACGCGAATCATTCTGGATTCCTGATTCACAAACGTTATTTATACAACCCATGGTAAAACCACAAACATCTCTTACAAAGGGAAGGATGACACATGAAGAAAGCTTCCAACGTGTATGTGGTTGATCTCACAAAAATCGAGGGCGACGGAGATTTCCCATGCCCCAACTGCGGAACGTTGATTTCGCCTGAAGATGAGACAGAGACTACATACGCCATTCAAGAGGTCAAGATGAAGAAGTATGAGCAACTGGAAGAGCTAGTAATAAAATGCGCCAACTGTGAAAGCATCATCCACATAACCGGGTTCACACCGTTTTAAGTGATTACTGTTTCTTCTTGACTAACTTGTCCTTAGAAGTGGACTTTTCTACCCATCTGAAACTCAGACTGAAAACGCCCCACACTATAAACCCGTAGAAGACTCCATTAACGACAGCACTCACGACTGAGACAAAGTCTGAAATGTTAAACAAGAGACAAACAACATTTCCGGGAAAGAGAGGAGAAGGAATCGCGAGGGACGCTGCTAAGAAAATGGCGAAGAACACCACGAAGACGGCTAGACCTCGCAATGCGTTCCACTCTTGATGCATATTCTACGCTGGGTTAAGCATTAATATCCAGCATCGGAATATTTAATAAACTTTTTTGTCGACGCGTACAACACGAATACAACAGTGAAAGAGTTAATTTCTTCCAGGAAACTAGGGTTATGGTCGTGAAGACTTTGCCACGTTTGCGGAGAATCGAAGTTAAACCCATTGGTTTCGTGAAGCGAGAATCCTCTGAAGAAGATGTTAAGGAGAAAAACCTAGTTTCAAGGATTGTACTCAAAAAGAGCCTTAGTAGGGCGTTGGATGGTATCGAGGATTTTTCCCACGTTTTCGTCATTTTCTGGATGCACAGAATCGCAGATACAGAAACTGCTTTGAAGATACATCCTCGAGGCAGAGCAGACCTGCCCCTCGTGGGAGTTTTTGCTACGAGGGCTCCAAACCGTCCAAACCCGATTGGTTTGACCTTGGTTGAACTCGTGAAACGGAGAGGTGGCACTCTATGGGTGAAAGGTCTCGATGCCTTTGACGGCACTCCTGTCCTAGACATTAAACCTTATGATAAGTGGGACGCTGCCTTGAGCGTCAGAGTTCCGAAATGGTTGAAGAAAAATCTCTGAACAGAACAGTATGCTTTTTACCTTCTTACTTCAACTCGGACTTTTTTCCAATCTTCTTTGATACCCCTCAGCGACGTCACTGCTCCTACGACCATTCCGCTGAGAATTTTATTCACGAATTCGTTCAGTGGAATTTCCTTTTCGTCAACAAATAATGCTGCATCCATTTACATCACCTCAGCATACCCCTTTTGGGTTTTGTCCTAATAAATTTGGGTAGAAAACGCTCCCTCATTGCTTAGAGGGAAGATTAAGAAAACAGGAAAAAAGCTCGAGAAATCGTGGCAGGAAATAGGGTAAAGGCTTAGATTGAGAAGATTGATTTCTTCTTCGATCGTTCCTTCTGCTCTCTCTGAGGCTCGGGTTCAACCTCTGGAGGAGGCAACACTACTTCTTCGGTCACTTCGTGTTCTTTCTCTTCCGCTTCAGGTTCCTTCTCATAAGTCTTTTGTGGCTTCGGCCTTTCCGCTTTGGCTTTCCGTGGTTTGGATTTCGTTTCTTCACTCAGCCAGACTGATTCGAGGTGTAGGGCTTTTTTGTCGTCAAACTCGAAATACTCCCACTTGTAGAGGTCCATCTGAATGCCGTGCATCTGGCCAACCACGTCGACTAGTTGCTGTGAAAATGAAGGCGCGAGGAAAACTAGTCTCGGCATTTTTTCAGCACTTATCTTGAAGTCCTTGTAGGAAAACTTCAGCAGCGGTTTCACGCCGTTGACGTATGCTAAGATCTTTAGTCCCTCGAAGAACATGTTGTCGTTCTCTTTGGTGCTTAGCTTGATGATGACCAGCTGTCCCTCTTCGTCGTGGCATAGCACATCGATGTTCGTCTTCGCGTCTATGGGCATGTTGTTGCAGATTGGCGTCAGACCCTTCTCAACGGCGCTCACGTCGTTCATGACTATCTTTTGCAGCTCATTCTCGTCTTTAACACTGATTCTAGCAATCGCCATTTCAATTCCCAACGATAATAACCTTCACAAAAAATAAATACGTTATGAAGGGCAATTCACGAAACTGAATACTGATTTTAAATATGATTTGACAGAGTGAAGATTTGCTTCGCAAAGGGTTGTTGTGTTAGAGTAGGCATTGTATCATTTTCTGACAAGTCAAACACGTGTCTGGAATCGACGCGTTCCGTGGGCGCTTCTTCAAGTACCCGAAGTAGTGTGGACAATTAATATGCTCAGGAGTCCCAGAAGACTCCGCGTTCTTCTGGACGCTTGCACGTACATGACTCATCTCCTCAGAAGCAGACAGGTTCATGTTGTTTGGCTCTTCCAAAGCTTCAGCCTCGCCTACCTTAGAAAAGCAGAAGGGACAAGCGTTGTAAGTTTGCATAGGTGCTGCGCACAAGTTAGTCAGCTTAATCGGGTTCTCAATCACTCGCCCACAAGCTTCACAGGAACAACTGTCACTCCCACTCCTAACCCTCCCCGAAGACCGCATCGTAATGAGCTTCGACAAAAGAGTCACCTATTAAGCGTATAGTGAATTTTAAGATTTAATAAACGTTTCCGTGTTATTGTTGAACGTGTATGCAGTTATTCATTGTTTTTGTGAATCGTGGATATAGAGTCGCTCGTGCACTCCTAGAATTCTGTTTGAAACCAAATCTGAGATAGAACCTACTACTTCCGACGTGTATAGGAGGGATGCGCGTAAGGTCGTGCACACAGACAAGTTTAAATAAACAATGTGTCCACTAACTAGACAAGCGAGAATTAGAATTCCATGAGAATGCTAGTTTTTCGTTGACTATCGTATGGAGGTGTAGGTAGATTGTCGTATAGAGAAAGACGAGAAATGCACAAGGCTGTATGCGCCGATTGCGGTCAAGAGTGTGAAGTCCCGTTCAAACCCGACGGAAGCAGACCAGTATACTGCCGAGAATGCTATTCTAAACGAAGACCCCCGAGAAGATACTAAGCTCGCTAGCTGAAATCTTTGGGTCTAATCTACTCACCCTTTTTATTTTTTTCCAATAATAATAATAACCAGAACACCTACCCTTCTATGAGATTAAGAGAATGCCTCGAGACCCCGTTTGTGGCGCCGTTCTGAACGAGAAGATAGCGAAGTATAAGATTAGCTACGAGGGCGATACCTACTATTTTTGCAGCGTAACCTGCAAGAAGAGGTTCAAAAGACAGCCAGCGAAGTTCGTGAAGTAAGCGCTAAACTCACAGGCGGTTTTCTGGAAATACTTTCACCGTGCATGAAGGAAATAGCTTCAGCATTTCTCTTTGCGTTTTTTCCTTTTCTCCTTTCTTTCCTTCTTAGTCAATGGCTTTTTCTTAGAGCTTTTCATTCCCAATTAACTAACACCAGATTTAGGTTACAGCGTAGCAACATTAAACTTGCGGTCGATGAGTTGCTACTTGTCTATTAACCTGGCGTTTTTTACCGACAACCACCCGTTTTGGTTTTTCCAGATTCTCTCCGTTTCAACCAAGTCTATCTTCTTGTTGAAAAAAGGTGCGTCCAGAACGAGTGTTTCGTATTCGCCGCCTTCGCCTATGATTGAAATGCGATGTTTGCAGTGGAGGTCTAAGAGTTCACTAATGGTCTCTGCGTCTATCCGCCTGCCTAACCAGTCTTCGCTAAACCCGTGGGCATAGACGCCCGTGATTATAGCCTCAAACTTCAACTCTACCAGTTCATTCAGAAGTTTTAGCTGATCCTCGTTCCAGAGAGGCGTAATAGACTTGACCCCCAGTTCGGTGCAGATTTTTTGAATTCGTTGTTTCTGGTATTGAGACGCTATTGCTCCGGAAACTACACCTTCTACGTCTAACGTGGCGAGCACACGCTTCAGGTCTTCTAATTCCTCTTCTTTAACCCCTGCAGTTTCTTCCTTCACGATCGGAATAGCCGCTGCTTCTGCGAACAGGTCGGTTAGGTGGATGTTTGGGTAGTGGAACATCCAGCTGTCTTCTCTTTGCGGTATCATGGCGACCAAAAACTTAACGTCGTAGCTCTCTTTCAAGGCACGATAGAGTGCTAGAGCTGAATCTTTTCCTCCGCTGATTAGCGCTGCGACTCGCATAGCCGAATCAACCGAACATTAGATGTCGAAGATTATAGTCATTTTTCCAGTTTCGCTGTGGACTTCTCGAACAGCTTCTTGGCTCCAGCTCTCCATTCTTCAAAATCTTTTGGAGAGGAGGGATAGTTTCTGTACCACGCCTTTATCTCATTCATCGACTTTGCGGCGTTTCGCAGTTTCCTGAGCACGCCGAGTTTCTTTACTCCTCTAAACGCCCTCCTAGCTTTGTCGGTGATGGCGACGCGTACGTCTTCGCCCATGCTTGCTTTTAGAACGTCTTCTTCGGTACTGCATCCCGTAATTGAGGTCTTCATCGTCTAAGTTCTGCAAGAGTATGCGAAAGACTTCCAGCCCAGCTTGCTTCGCACCATAATCCCTGTTGTAATCCAAGTTGTAGTGCCATAGTCCTTCACGGCTCACATCATCCCTTTCTAGAGCCTTCGTAGCTACTTTCCCAGCCAACATGCCTCCCGTCATCGATGGTCCCATACCGCCCCCGTGGATTGGGTTTACTTGACATGCGGCGTCGCCCACAACTAAGATGCCGTTGCCCACCATGCTGTCTAGCGGTCTTCGTGTGGGTACGTACCAACCGCCCTTGTCGATAATCGTGGAATTCTCGAATAGTGGCTGAGAAAGCACGTGCCTGTATAGTTGGTCTTTGGGGTTTGGGAATCGTCCAGTCATAGCCACGCCTAAGCCTACGTTTACTTTGTTTCCTTTTTCGGGAAAAATCCAGTAATAGCCACCGGGGGATGTTGT
>CAZPDY010000095.1:0-5325 GCA_964585455.1 uncultured Candidatus Bathyarchaeia archaeon
TGGCTGGGCAGAGGCCGAAAGTAATTAGGGGTGTCCAGTCGGGTACTATGTTGAAATGTGCTGACAACACTGGCGCCAGAGAGCTTAGGCTAGTGCAAGTCATGGGTTACAAGGGACGGTTGCGCCGCGTTCCGTCAGCCGCAGTGGGAGATTTGATAATGACTTCTGTACGAAAGGGAACACCAGATATGCGCAAAAAACTTTTTCGCGCCGTACTTGTTCGTCAAAAAGCAGCCTTCCGCCGCGCAGAGGGAGTCTGGGTGCAGTTTGAAGACAACGCCGCAGTGATAATGACGACTGAGGGAGAGATGAAGGGCTCAGAAATTCGGGGTCCTGTGGCTAGAGAAGCTGCAGAACGGTGGCCCAGAATAGCAAGTGCGGCGAGCACAATCGTTTAGGGTGGGTGTCATGCAGGTCACAAAACCAAGAACCCAACGCAAAAGAATGCTGCAAGCCCCGGCGCACCTTAGATACAGATATTTCTCTGCACCTTTGTCCCCCGACTTGAAGAAGAAACATGGAACCAACGCGATTCCTGCGAGGACGGGTGACACGGTTCGAATAATGAGGGGTGACCGCAAAGGGCTGGAAGGCAAAATCACCAGAGTGGACCGCGAAAAATACAGAGTTTTCGTCGAAGGCGTCACGCGTAGCAAAGTAGACGGAACAGCCATACCAATTTCCCTTCACCCGTCAAAAGTTATGATTACAAGCCTAAATTTGGACGACAAATGGCGTAGGGAAACGTTGAGCCGAAAAGGCATGCTCCCGAAAGAAGTGCCTTCAGAAGTAGAGGCAGTTGCTGAAGAAAAACCAGAAGCGAAAAAAGCGGCTAAGAAACCTCGAAGAAAGAGAAAGAAGAAAGAAGGACCGGAGAAACCTGCATTAGAGAAGAAGGAGAAGAAAACGACGAAAACCGAGAAACCAAGACGGAAAAGAACGAAGAAAGCCAAGGCTGAAGGAGCTGAATGATTATGGGAAAGAAAGGCGGAAGCAGACATCTAAAACGTAAACCGGCTCCTAAGTTTTGGCCTCTCCACCGCAAGGAATACGTTTGGGCAGTGAAACCAAAACCAGGTCCGCACCCAATCGCAAATAGCCTTGCTTTAGCAACGGTCGTAAGGGACATTCTAGGCTTCGCAAAAATACGAAAGGAAGCAAAAACCATTGTTTCTGAAGGAAAAATACTCGTTAACGGAAAGACTTGCAGGGAAGAAAAGTTTCCTGTGGGTTTGATGGATGTAATCTCCATCCCTGACGCTGGCGCAACTTATCGTGTCTTGTCGCATGAGGAAGGATTAGTTTTGCACCCTGTCGGCAAGGAAGAAGCTGCTTTCAGGCTCTGTCGGATAGAGAACAAGACAGTCGTTGGCCAAGGGCATGTTCAGCTTAACCTTCACGACGGCACGAACAAGCTAATTCGAGTGGCAGACCCCAAGAAACCCGCAGAAGACGTCTACCAAACCCTCGACGTCCTCAGAATCGCTGTTTCCGACAGTGAGATAAAAGGACACATAAAGCTAGCGAGAGGTGTAGCAGCGTTAATTATCGGAGGAAAGAACAGAGGAGTGCACGGAAAAATCGTTGACATCGAAGAAGCAAAGGGGAAGAAACGTCGTTCATTGTTAGCCACGATAGAGAATGTTGCTGGAAAACGTTTCCAGACAATATTAGACTTCATTTTCGTCGTGGGCGATGGTGAGCAGTCTGTATCGTTGCCAGAGGTGAAGTAGTTGTCTGCGACAGAGGAAGAAATCCGCAAGAGGTGGCAGCAGAACCTTATGCTTAAGCCGAAAATCCGCAAAGTCACTGTTAACATAGCCGTCGGAAAATCTGGAGAACCTCTTGAAAAAGCTGGGAAAGTTCTTGAACAACTGACAGGACAAAAGCCTGTGAAGCAGAAAGCCAAGAAAACCATAAGAGATTTTGGGATAAGAAAGGGTGAACCAATTTCGTGCATAGTGACGCTCAGGAAGGGAAAAACAGTGGAATTTCTCAAGAAGGCGTTGCAAGCAGTCGACAACAAATTGCCGAAAAGCTGTTTCGACAAGATTGGCAACTTCTCTTTCGGCATAAAGGAACACATTGAAATTCCCGGCACTAAGTATTTTCCCGAACTCGGAATCTTCGGAATGGACGTCTCAGTCAACATGGGTCGCGCTGGCTACCGTGTCAAAGAACGAAAGCGCGCTAAATCAAACATCGGCGCAAAACATCTGCTTACACCCGAAGAAGCGATGATTTTCGTCAAAGACACGCTGGGCGTCGAGATAGTGTAAGGTGGTTGAATGAGAAAACAAAGACCCAAGAAAGAACGAAAATTCGGCAAAGGCAGTAGACCCTGTAGAAGATGCGGCTCTTACGGTCCAATAATTCGCCGTTACGATTTATATATATGTCGGCATTGTTTTAGGGAGATAGCTAAAGACCTTGGGTTCAAAAAATACGAGTAAGGAAGCGGAAAAATCATGACTGACACAATCGCAAACGGCATGACTGCACTGATGAACAACGAGATGCGCTTGAAACGCGAGTGTGTAATCAGCCCAGCCTCTAAACTGCTCGGCAGAGTCTTAAGAGTGATGCAGCTGAACGGCTACATAGGTGAATTCGAATTCATCGACGACGGAAGAACAGGAAAATTCAAAGTGCAACTTCTCGGCAGGATAAACAAATGTGGTGCAGTCAAACCCCGCTATCCTGTACGAACAGATGGATTTGAGAGGTGGGAAAGAAGTTTTCTTCCCTCAAAAGACATAGGCTTAATCGTTGTCTCAACCTCGCGAGGGGTAACTTCTCACAAAGTGGCAAAAGAAGAGAAAATAGGGGGACGACTACTGGCTTTCGTCTACTAGGAGAAACAAGAGAAAATGCGCGCTCTGCAAGTCGAGAAAACCATTGAAATTCCCGAAGGCGTGGAAGTCAAAGTAGAGGGCAGAGTGGTGACAGTGTTGGGTGAGAAGGGAAAATTAACTCGGGATTTCTCACATGCCCCTTTGACGATTCTAAAAGAAGAAAAGATGATAAAAATCCGAACAGACTGGCCTCGCAAGAAGGAAGCAGCAATGGTTGCCACAGTGGGCTCCCACGTTAAGAATATGATAACAGGAGTGATGAAAGGATTTACTTATAAATTGAAGATTGTTTTTTCTCACTTTCCACTAAACGTTAAAGTCGGGGATAAAAAGGTTCTAATCGAGAACTTTACAGGCGAACGCAGTGCGCGCATTGCAAAAATAGTTGGAGACGCGAAGGTTCTAGTTAAGCCCGAGGACATCATTGTTCAAGGAACAGACTTGGAAGATGTAAGTCAGACAGCTGCAAACATCGAACAAGCGACAAAAGTCAAAGTAAAAGACCCACGGGTATTTCTCGACGGCATATACGTGTACGAACGTCTCGAAGGGATGGAAGCATGACAGAGAAAGTGTTACAAGAGAGAGCTGTAGCCGAACAGGCAATAAAACTGCGCCAAACCGTGAAAGCTAGGAAACCCACGTTTCGGCGCCAAGAAAGCTGGCGTTACAAGCGTTTGAAGAAAGCATGGAGAAAGCCCCGTGGAATAGACAACAAAATGCGACGTAAGGAAAAAGGCTGGCCCAAAACCGTAAACGTCGGTTACGGCGGACCAAAAATAGCTAAGGGGCTCCATCCATCTGGGTATGGAGAAGTACTGGTTCACACGCCAGACGAAGTAGCTAAGGTGGAACCGAATACTCAAGCTATACGAATTGCTCACTCGGTGGGGACGAGAAAGCGAATCCAAATAGCTTCATTGGCAAGAGAGAGAGGAATTCGTGTATTTAACCCGCTTGTCAGAAGAGAAGTTGAGGAAGAAAAAATCAAAGAAGAGACCCCTGAAGAGACAACTTTAGAACCTGAGGAAACGAAGGCAAAACCAGAGAAGAAGCGAAAACGTTCCAAACGCCAAAAGCGTGAAGAAGTGAAGACAAATGAGTCTTAAAAGCCAACGCCGTCTCTCTGCTGAAATTCTCAAAGTAGGGCAAAATAGAGTTTGGATAGACCCTGAAAAAACAGAGGACGTTGAGATAGCAATCACCCGAGAAGAAATAAAAAAACTCATCCATGAAAAAGTTATACAACCTCTTCCCGAAAAAGGAGTCAGCCGAGCCCGCGCCCGCGTCTTGCACGCGAAAAAAAAGAAGGGGTTAAGAAAGGGTCCTGGAAAAAGAAGCAAGCATCGAGTATCTAAAAAAGAGGTTTGGATGAAGAAAATCAGGGCGTTGCGGAGAAGACTGCATAAGTTGAAGGAAACACGTGTTATCACAGAGAACACCTATCGTCGGTTCTACAAAATGGCTGGCAGTGGAGTCTTCGCATCTATCGCTGAACTCGAGCGCCACATAAAGACAGAGGGCTTATGGAGGACACGCTGATGGCGAAGGGTTCATCTTACCGAGTAATGTTTCGACGGCGAAGAGAAGGAAAAACAGACTACAAAGCAAGAAGGGCAATGGTAGTCTCAAGACTTCCACGAGTAGTAGCGAGGGGGTCGTTGAAGCATATGAACGTTCAAATCATAGAAGCCACCGCAACGGGGGACAGGGTCATTGCGTCAGCTGACTCTAAAGAGCTCAAAAATCACGGTTGGCAGGCCTCTTCTGGAAACCTACCGTCTGCCTACTTGACTGGTCTACTGTGTGGTACACGAGCGGTTGCAAAGAACGTGCAAAAAGCGGTTGCCGACATTGGGCTTCAGCAACCTACGAAGGAGGCTCGTGTTTTTGCTTCGCTGAAAGGAGTTATCGATGCCGGAGTCAGTGTTCCACATAGTCCAGAGAAGTTACCAGACGAGAAACGAATGAAGGGACAACACATTGCCGACTATGCGAAGAATCTAGCCTCTTCAAACGTCGACCTCTATCAAAAGAAGTTCTCCACATATTTGGAAAGAAAGCTTTCTCCAGAAGAACTTCCCAAACACTTTGACGCTGTAAAAGAAAAAATCGCAGCCACTTCAGAGAAAAAAGAAGCGAAGAAGAGAAGCAGAAGGAAGGCTGAGAGTAAATGAGCAGACAACGAAATCAAAGAAGACCAAGACCAAGAAGAGACGTGGCTGAGACATGGACACCTAAGACTTCTCTTGGCAAAATGATACAAGAAGGGCGCATCTCTTCCATGGAGGAAATATTCACCGAAGGGCTGAAGATACGTGAGCCCGAAATCGTGGACCTTTTGCTCCCCGATTTGCAGGAGGAAGTAGTCTACGTAAGCTTGGTGCAAAAACAAACCGACGCCGGTGAGAAATCTCAGTTTAAAGCCATAGTGGCAGTGGGCAACCGTGACGGCTACATTGGATTAGGC
>CAZPDY010000096.1:0-4768 GCA_964585455.1 uncultured Candidatus Bathyarchaeia archaeon
ATGGAAGAACGCTGTAAGAGTTGCAAAGTTGTTTCGCCCATGCTCTGCGTGGAGCAATGTGAGACTTGGAAGGTCAAGAAGGAGCTTCGAGAGACCGCCAGAAGACTCTCAGAAGCCAATCACGGGCTTGACTTGCTGAACGCCGTGAAGAACCAGAGAAGGCTGAAGATTCTTGATATTCTTTGGGAATGTATGTTTTCTTTCGATGAGTTGCAGAGCAGGCTGCGGAAAATGGGTTTCTCTCACAGTCAGGGAACGATCGATGAATACCTGATGCCGTTGATTCAGGCTGGTCTGGTGAAGGAAAATGGCAACAGGCTTGGGCTCACGTTGTATGGTAGGAAGGTTCACGACACAGTGGTTAAACATGGCTTCGCGGGCTGGCTTCCGATTCACTCAGAAGGCTACGAAGAAAGAATACTCAGAAGCCTATTGGACGGTGTGAAGACGCGTGGCGAGTTGTTGGAGGTTGCTCCTGCGAAGAGCTTATCGAGGACTTTGAGACGTCTGATAGAACGCAAGCTTATCGTAAGCGATTCCGTTCCCGACCGCGTTTTCTACTTCCGCACTAAGAGGGCGTTGTCGACGGAGAAGCTGTCTCATACACAGAAGAAGATCTGCGAGGCGATCCCGCAAGCCGGCATTTCTGCTCGCGATCTCTCTAGGACTGTAGGGGTTAATCTGCGCAGGACGTACAAGTATCTGCGGAGTCTTCGGGGAAAGAAGTTGTTATTCAGGCGGGACATGCCTGTGATGTTCGAGCTGACGGAGCGGGGCAAGTCTGTGGCCGAGTTTCTGTATGAGGTCGCAGGCATAGAGTAAGCGGTTTGCGCTCTCTCTGCGCCTAGTCTAGACCGTCCTAATAGGCTCCAGATATGAACGGTGCTTTTGAAAGATGGGTTGGCTGGGTTTGGGTGACGTACTACCTATCTGTGTCAAGCTGATAGTGGACCAGAACGACACCGTTACTGAACGTCTTCGTTTCTGTGAGCTTCAGTATTTCCCTGTCATTTAGGTCTTTGAACAAAAGGCTCTCATCCGCTTAGAACAACAGAGTTGACAAGAAGGTAATATAGGCTCGCGCGAAAACCCCAAAATCTCCACGAGGAATGCCTCTGAAAAAAAGATGACCCCATACGATAACTTTCCATTAAAGACCTAGCTTATTTTTGTTCGCCATCTCGTTTTCACTGCAACTGGCTAAGTTTGTGAGAGCTGAGGCTAAATTATTAAGGATGGTAACGCTTCTAGATTTCAGATGACTTCGATGGATTTGAATATGCTGACCGTGGGCTCATTGTCCACAAACTGCTACGTGGTCTGGTGCAGCAAAACCAGAGAAGCAATAGTAATTGACCCTGGGTTCGACCGTCAAGGCGAGGCTGAGGAGGTTTTAGGGATATTGAAAGGGAATGGGTTGAAGGTGAAGTTCATAGTCGGCACGCACGGTCACCCTGACCACACGTGTGGCAATGGCGCTGTAAAGGAAGCCACGGGCGCATCTATCTTGATTCATGAGAAGGATGCGAACATGCTGAACGAACAGGGGAAAAGACTTGCGGAGTTGTTCGGCTTCCGAGTCAACTCGCCCACGGCTGATAGGCTTCTGAAGGATGGCGACGCAGTTAGGTTTGGTCAGGAGGCTTTGCGGGTTTTGCACACGCCAGGACACAGTCCGGGAAGCGTCTCACTCGTGGGCGCAGACTGCGTTTTCACTGGTGACACATTGTTCGCTGGCTCCATCGGTCGAGTGGACTTGCCCGGCGGCTCGGGGAAGGAAATGATGCGGTCCCTGCTGGAGAAGTTGGCCATTTTGCCAGACAGGTTTGTTGTGTACCCTGGGCATGGACCAAAGTCGACTGTTGGAGAGGAGAAACGGAGTAACCCGTTTTTGCAGAAGGATTTTGATGGCTCGCTCTTGTAAAAAGGTTCTTTGAGCTGTTTTGTGTGCCTCAGGTATCCAAAAAAATCTCTATGCGATTTGGGGACTTGTTACTCCCATCTTCTCAACGTTCCTGACGTCGGTAAAGAACCAAGAGAACGTCAACAACAGTACTCCTGCTACGCTGCAGCCCAAAAAGAGGTCGGCGGTTCTCGTAAACTCCACTATTACTCCAGAGAGAATCATGCCGACGGGTTGCGCGCCAGAAGCCAAAGCCATGACTACCGAGTTTACTCTTCCCTGCATTTTCAGAGGAACGACTGTCTGTAATATCGTCTGAATCAACACGTTTGCCACTGGGACGAAGAAAGCCATGACTAGGGCGCTGCTGCCATGAACCAGAACGACCCAGTGGGAGTGAGGGCTACGAGAGCGTAGCCTACGAAGATGCCGTATATCGAAGCCGTGGTCGCAACCATCTTCTTGTTGAACCCTTTAATCAGCGACATCAGCAGTCCTCCTCCGAGTATTCCTCCTTCGAAGGATGCTGAAATTAGGGCATAGTCTGCGGCTTCTCCGAAGTGGTCGAACCTTACGAAGTAGGGAACAAGAGTCGACAACGGTGTAAGCAGGAAGTTCAACGCCGTCGCCAGCGTCAACAGGGGCAGGAAGCCTCTTGCACGTCTGACGAAGCTAATGCCTTCCCCAAAATCCTCTTTAAACGATGATTTGTCCTCTTTCAGCCTGACCGAAGGTATTCTTATCATCAGAAGGGGAATTAACGCTACGATGAAAGTTGCCACGTCAACCCAGAGAATCTGATGGATCGCCGAAAACCCAAGCAACAGGGCTGCTACTATGGGTCCGGTTAAGTTGGCTGCTCCTGAGAAGAGATAGTTAAGCCCGTTCATGCGGCTCAGTTTCTCTCTAGGAATCATCAGTGGGGTGATGGCTGCGACTGCGGGGCTGTGAAAGGCTTGGAATACTCCCCGCAAGGTGAGTAACACTAGGACTTGCCAGACTGCGACGTTTCCCTGCCAGAATAGAAGAACGAGCGCGACCGTAGCTGAGGCTTGCAGCAGGTCTACAACTCCTATTAGCATCCTGCGGCTCCATCGGTCCACGAGGACGCCTGTGAAGGGGGCGAGTACTATCATGGGGGCTAAACCCAGGAGAGAGGCGAGCGACAGGTAGAGGGCGCTCTGTGTTTCTAGGGTTATCCACCAGATAATCACGAACTGTGCGATGGCTGAACCCAAAAGCGACGCTAGCTGTCCCGACCAGAAGAACAGGTAGCTTCTGAACGTTGCTTCGTTCGCTTGCATACCCATTCTCCTTCTTTCCTTCCTGAAAATGTTAAGGATTGCGCATTTTAGTTAAGCGTTCTGGAAAGAAGTGTTCAGTTCTCTGGGCAGAGAAATATCAATAGCGTTGTAATTAGATATCTGGGACGCGAAAGGGATTATTATTTGGGTTTAAGCGGGTTATCGAGGCTGAAAAGTAGAGAAGTTGGTCCAATTCTTCGCAGGTTTTTCATGAATACACTGTTCGACTCCACTTTCACCTTGTTGGGCATTCTAATCGGGTCTGGTTTCACTTCTAACCCAGATCTGCGTTTAACTATAAGCACCATGGTGGCCACGAGCATTGCACTGGGAATTTCCACAGGAGTAAGCGTCTACGAGTCCGAAACTCTAGAACGGGAGAAACGGCTCTTGGAGCTGGAGAAAGCACTTTTCAGAGAACTAGAGAACACAACAATCACAGAAAATCATAAGATCTCAGCGATCATAATATCTGTCGTCAACTTTCTAACCCCTCTCATGTGCTGTGTCATCGTTGTCACTCCTCTTGTTGTGGCTGCGTTCTCGCCTCTTGATACGACTACTGCTTCTTGGATTTCCACAGTTCTAGCCATGAGCATTCTTTTCGTCTCTGGAACTTACTTGGGAAGACACGGCAGAAGAAATCCCCTCATAAAGGGAATAAGAATGGTAATATTCGGAATGGTAGCCTTCGCCCTGGGCTTCTTGATTCAAGTCTTAATCTAAGGCTTTCTGCCAAAAATGCCATGCTTCTGAGAAGGAGCAGCTTTGACATACTCTGCCTTACTCACGCTAATTTCATCTACTCCTCTGATTGAAATTCCATA
Organism: uncultured Candidatus Bathyarchaeia archaeon; assembly: GCA_964585455.1. Classification (GTDB taxonomy): domain Archaea; phylum Thermoproteota; class Bathyarchaeia; order Bathyarchaeales; family SOJC01; genus CAYGVX01. The sequence continues at coordinate 4,035 of CAZPDY010000096.1, forward strand.
TTTTTCCATGACTTGGAAATCGCATCATACTCAATCTGCGGGTCCTTAATGGTGAGTTTTATGGTTTCTGTTCTTTGGTCAACTTCGCTCACCACTATGTCCACCTCCTCGACACCGCCTACTGCACCCATAGCCTTCGCCAATTCGGTTATAGAAGTCTCACGGGGTTTGAGTGCATCCATTAAAAGGCGTCTAATCGAGACACTCATGAAACATCGCCTATAGTATAGGCATTTTTGCTTTAAACTTTTGCTCAGTCTTTTTGGGCGGGTTTCGCTTGAGGTTTGAAGAGCCTCTTCTCATAAGCAGACTTCGGCTTGAATTTAGTTCTATACTGTGTCTCTGCCCTTCTGCGTTCCACGTTCTTCGCCCTAGCGACGACTCGTGCAACCCGTGTCTTCGAAGGTCTTAGACTTCTGAAGGGTTTTACGGGAACTGGCGTAAAGGGTTTCTGTGCTGTCTTGGGTGTTCTGCGTTTTCTCTTAGGCATCTGCATCGTTTCTCCTTCCTTCAGTTGTTTTTTGAAAGTAACTGTTCGCTCCTTCAGGTCAACGCTCTGGACTTTCCAGCCAGTACTCGTTCAAGAGTAGCCCTGGGAGGTTGTTTCGCTGTTGTTCCACCATTCCTCGCTGCGCAGAGCGCTGAAGGGCAAGTCGCTGTTGATTATCCCTTCGATTCTGGCGAAGGTCAAAGTCACCAAACGGGTGAACTGTCCTCGACGCCACAAATACTCC
>CAZPDY010000096.1:4778-5307 GCA_964585455.1 uncultured Candidatus Bathyarchaeia archaeon
CGTACTTCGAGCCTCCGCGTTTGGGTGCGACTATTCTCCTCGCACAGTTCAGGCAGATGAGGTCTCTTCGTTCGCTCCACAAGTTCGTGGTCATGCAGCTTCGGCAGTAGAGCTTCTTGCATATGGGGCAGTGCCTCAGTGAGTAGAGGGATAGGACTCTGCCGCAGAGGGCGCACTCGTCTTTCATACACGAGATAATTGGGTGTACTCACTGAAAAATATGCTGATGACGGCGTCATAAATTGTCTTTGATAAGCTCGATTAGCATTTCTTGGTTACTGACAAGAATGTTTTTGAGAAGCACGAGTTCATAGAAATCACGCTCAGCGTGTGCCGATAACAGTTCAAGAGTATAACACTTTTTTATGGTTACAGTGTTTGAGAAGTCTCGCGTTCATACTGCAACTCGTAGAGTTTCTGCATCTTCTCCAAACTGTCGACGTCTTCGACGCTTTTATCGGGTCTGAAGCGGACGACTTTAGGCACCCGCAACGCGTAGCCACTCGTGTAGTCATCTGCTACCTGGATT
>CAZPDY010000097.1:0-5286 GCA_964585455.1 uncultured Candidatus Bathyarchaeia archaeon
GCCTTGCTCTGCTTCCACAATATGCCCTAAAGCGTCCACTTCTTCCGCCGTAATCCCGTAGGCGGGTAGTTCGTCGGTATGGAAGATGCCGCCCACGCGTCCCCAGAACCGAGCCCTGTCTGCCATCTCGGTGCCCAGCCTCACGTCGGGAATCAATTCTCTCTTCAAGAAGCCCTCGAACCCAGTCAGTTTAGTAGCTAAAACCCGCCTGCCCTTTTCAACAGCCACTTGGATGACCTTGCATTTCGTGTTCGCGAAGACGTGGGTAACGTCGACAAACTCGTCTTTAATGGCTTCTTCTCTGACGCCTCGCTTCGTCAACTCCTCCCTTATTCTAAGAAGGTTGAGCTGCCGTTGAACCTCGTTCTCGACGACCACCGTGACAAGCTCGAGCTCCTGCACCCCCTTAATCTCCACCAAGGCACCGTCGCGAATAGAGATGTTCAAGTCTTGCCGTATGGTGCCCAAGCCTCGTTTTACTCTGCCCGTCGCCCTGAGAACCCTACCAACCGCCAACGCTACCTCCTCCGCCTCACTCGGCGTGTAGATGACAGGGGCAGTGGCTACTTCCACAAGGGGAATGCAGAGACGGTCAATGCGGTACCGAAGAACGTTGCCTTCTTCATCGCCGATCTTTCGAGCCGCGTCCTCCTCAAGACTCACATGTTGAATCGGAACAATTTTTTCCTTAATCTCGGCTTTTCCGTTGAAAGCCACCACGCAGGTACGCTGAAAGCCCGTGGTGTTCGACCCGTCGATTACCGTCTTGCGCATGACATGTATCTCGTCAACGGGCTTAGCCTGTAGCATTAACGAGATGATGAGCGCGGCTTCCAGGGCGTCACGGTTCAAATCGTGGGGCGGCTCCTCATCCATCTCCACTAAACACGCCGCATCCTTATCCGCCTCGTAAAGGATTCTGACGCCCTTCTGGAACTCAAAGAAGGCAGCAGGGTCAACTTGTCCGAGCTCGCTCTGCGTGGGGCGCAGCCTACGCAAGAATGTAATTTCGGGTTCTTCCTTGAAGAGCTCAGTCTTGCAGTCGCAGAAGAGCTTCTTCTCACAGTCGAGCTGCTGATGTACCTCTAACCCCACTTTCAAGCCTATTTTCGCATAGTCCACAGCCACACTTATCCCCACCCGTAATCCTCTTCGAAGGCTGTTCGGTCAGAAAACTCATCGGCAACATTCTTGACAAGAAGTTTCTGGGCTTTCTCAACATCCCTCGTCTGTCCCAACGCCCACATCGTCTTCACGAGCGCCGTCTCGGGTAGCATGTCCCGCAAGGGGGTTACGCCGATTTTTTGGAGGTCCCTGCCCGTGTCGTACACGTTCATGTTCACCCGTCCCCACATGCACTGGGAAGTCATGCCCACGACAATTTCCTCTTCAATCGCCTTCTTTATGGCAGAAAAACAGTGTCCCCCCACATGCCCCAACCCAGTCCCCTCGAGGACGATGCCCCTGAAACCGTTGTCCACGTACCATTCGACGACTTTCGCGTCCATGCCTGGAAAGAATTTTACGAGGGCAACTTTCTCTTCAAACACGGGCTTTACCGCCAACTTCCGCTTAGCGTCCCGCACGCGATAACTCTGAGTCAACATGCTAATCTTACCATCTTCAACCTGACCTAAGGACGTCGTGTTCACTGACTTGAAGGCGTCGCGGCGGCTCGTGTGGCACTTTCTCACCTTGGTTCCTCGATGGAGGGCAATCGCCTTGTCCGAGGTGGTCTCGTGCATGGCGACGACGACTTCCGCGAAAGGCGCAATTGCAGCGGCTCTTACTGCGGCGATTAGGTTGGTCGCAGCGTCTGAGCTCGGTCTGTCGGCGGAGCGTTGAGAGCCCACGAAGACGACTGGCACAGGCAGGTCTTGTAACGCGAAGCTCAACGCTGCTGCGGTGTAGCCCATGGTGTCGGTTCCATGCGCCACGACAACCCCAGCGACACCATCTTCAACGTGGCTGGCGACTTGTTTTGCGGTTTGTGTCCAATGTTTTGGGGTGATGTTCTCGCTGAAGACGCTGAAGAGGATCTCCGCTTCTACTATTGCTATGTCCGAGAGTTCTGGGACGACGCTGTAGATGTCGTTGGCTGTGAGTGCTGGTCTCACTCCGCCCGTTCTGTAGTCCACTCGGCTCGCAATCGTGCCGCCCGTGCTGAGGATAGCCACTCGGGGAAGGTTGGGCTTCTGCCGTGGCAAGGGTGGAGGGGAGAATGTTGGCTTCGCTCCAGCCCCAATTCTCTCAACCTTTGTTTCTGGGGTAACGTGGATTCCAACGTTGTAGCCGTTCTTCAGCTTAATCACTATGTGCTTGTCGTCGCCGAACTCCGACCGTGGAATGAGCACCCCCTCACACGCTTCTCCTTCCTTCAAGACGCGGATAACGTCGCCAATCTCTGCTCCGACCTCCTTCAAAACCTTCAGCGCCTTGCCCCGGTAGCCTGGAAACTCTTCGATCAAGTCTGTTTCCCCTCTATACTACGTGAGTAAGCCATTTGAAAATATCTCCGTATTTGAATCTGCTGTTTAACATCTTTGGTGTCGGCGGATTAAAAAGGATGGCTGCTTGAAAGGGGAGAGTTGAAATAGGGTTTGTGCGATAGTATCTAACCCTAGCCTGGAAAGGGAACAAGAAGGTTGCAGTCGACCGAGTTGGCAAAGGGCGGAAAAGTCGCCGAAAAATCCTTCCTAGTCTCCTTGACCGTTGGCGTCGTCGAAGTGGTTGTGGGCATCTTCACGTTCAGCCTTGCCCTCGTCGCCGACGGTGTTCAATCTTTCGCCGACGCCATAGTCTCTCTCATTGTCTGGGTTGGCCTGTTCTTGTCGAGGAGGGCGCCAGACGGCAAATTCCACTTTGGTTACTACAGGGTTGAAACCTTCAGCAGCTTCATCGCTGCCTTTCTCTTAGCCTCTATCGGAGTGGTTATCCTCTACGAATCTTACCTAGAATTCTTACATCCGACAGAAGTGGTGAACGCTGAGATTGCCATGGTCGTGGCGCTCTTGGCGTCTTTGGTGGCGATGGCGCTCTTGGTTTACAAGACTCGTGCGGCTAAGAAATATTCTTCTTTAGCACTGAAAGCGGACGCGTTCAACTCGGTTAAGGACGTGCTCACTTCAGTCACCGCTTTTTTGGGCGTAGCCTTCAACCGATACCTGCAGATCGTGCAGACTGACTCCGTGGCTGGGATAATAATCGCCCTCTTCATCTTCAGCGTCGCCTACTCAGTCGTGAAGGAATCTTCGCTCGTGCTCATGGACGCCTGTCAGTGCGCAGACATCCTTGGGGACATCGAGAAAATCGCCAGAAGCGTCGAACACGTCAGAGACGTGTACGGCATTCGCATGAGAAAACTGGGACCATACTTAATGGGTGACATGCACATCGTGGTTGCTGGAGATATGTCTGTGAGGGAAGCTCACAAGATTGCAACTGAAATAGAAGAGAGAGTAAAGCTGGAATTCGACGAAGTCACCGAAATAAAAGTCAGAATTGAACCACACAAGCCCACTACCAAAAAGTGATGCTTTCAGCGGTTCTGTTGCCTCTTCAAGTATAGGTGGCTTTTGGATGATTTGTCAACTGGCGGAAGGCTTAGACTTTAATGTAACTAGAGCACAGAATTGCGGAGAGAGGATGAATCATGAAAGAGCATGATTTTAAGGAACATCGGCGTAGGTCGTTAGCTAAAGCGGTTACTTACAGAGTCTTGATTATCGTTTTAGACTTTGCCGCGATTTACCTGCTAACTGGAAGAGTTGACGCTGCTCTTGGGTTTATGATTGTGAGCAACATCTACACGAGTGTCGCGTACTATTTTCATGAAAGAGTCTGGAATGGGATAGGTTGGGGAAGAAGGCATGCTAATCAAGCCTCTATTCAAGTCCCTAAGAGTTTAGAAACATAACAGCCATCATAATCGTAGCCGAACCGCTTGTAATACTGCTTCGTTCCGAGGGCGCTCATAACCAAGATTTTTCTTCGGTCATAGTCTTCCATGGAGATTCGCTCCGCTTCCGATAAGAGGACGGCGCCGTAGCCCTTGTGCTGCCACGCTTTAGCCACATGCTTGCCCACTGGAACAAGAGAGCCGTACACATGAAGTTCACGCACGATTGAAGAGGGCTCGGACAGGATTTCGGGTCGGTGGGCTTCTTCGGAGGGAATGCGAAGTCGTAAATATCCCACGAGAACGTCGTTGACGGGGTCTTCGGCGGAAACGAACACGTCGACGCCCTCTGAGGCATTCTCGCGTGTGGAGAGGGTTCGAACGTCTTCTGGGTCGGGCTCAACCTTGTCGTCGAGCCATCGGTGACCGACCTCGCGACATCTTATACAACGACACCGTGTTCCCTCCTGCATCAATCTTTCCAGCGCAAGCTGTCTGAGGTTACTCTTCTTAACTCCCACTTCGACCAAGCGGGCTGGAATGTCTCGTTGAACCCTCATTATGCGAACCCATGGCGGAACCGTTTTTTTCACTTCAGCCACGAGTTGGGCTGCCTCTTCCGTGGAGTATGGAGTGTACTCGCCTCTCCTCCACCACTCGTATATCCGTGTGCCCCTCAAAACGAGGCACGGATAGATCTTAATCATGTCAGGCTTAAAGTCAGAGTCGGTGAAAACCCTCTTGAACCCTTCCAAGTCCCTCTCAAAGCTGGACCCAGGCAAGCCAGGCATGAGATGATAAACCACCTTCAACCCCGAATCCTTCAAGACGCGCGTGGCTTCAATCACGTCTTTGACCGTGTGACCTCGTTTGACGAGGCGGTAGATGTCGTCGTAAACGTTCTGCACTCCGAGCTCGACGCGAGTCACGCCCATGGACAGCATACGGTCTACATGTTCCTTCTTTGCCCAGTCGGGTCTGGTTTCGACCGTGATGCCCACGTTGCGAACCCTGCCGGTCTCGGCGAGTTTCTTAGCCTCCTCGAGGCTCCGCGTTTCAGCTCCTATTAACGCGTCTAAGCATCCTCTGATGAAGTTTTCTTGATAGTCTGCTGGTGTGCTGGGGAAAGTGCCGCCCATAATTATCAGTTCAACCTTGTCGACAGCGTGCCCAATCGCTCTCAGCTGTTTTATGCGGCTCTCAGTTTGCGTGTATGGGTCGTACTGGTTTTGGATGCCCCTCATAGCCGCTGGCTCGTGCCCGGTGTAGCTCTGCGGAACTCCCTGCGAGGGTCCGCCGGGGCAGTAGGCGCATGGACCGTCGTGGGGGCACGGCGACGGCTTCGTCATCGCCCGGATCCGCGACTGATCCGGACGCAGGAGGCCGGG
>CAZPDY010000098.1:0-5264 GCA_964585455.1 uncultured Candidatus Bathyarchaeia archaeon
GTTGCCTCCAGTGTGAATGGCGAAGTCTATGAGCTTGAAGCTTCCGTAAAAAAAGAGTAGGGTTGGGATTGCTGTGGCGATGACTGCGATGACTAAAGAGACTTTGGCTAACTCGTTTGCCCTCTTACTGATTCTTCGACATCGTATGATGGCTGCTGCAATCAGCATGACGGCACCGTAGTGTTCCATATAAAACCAGACTTTGTAGAATGTACCCATGTATGAGCCGTTAAGCGCCACTGGAAAGAACCACATTAGAAGAACGCTAGAAACCGCTGAGACGGTTGATAAGAGGAGCGGACAGCGTTTCTCGCCAAGTAGGGCGAGAATCCCGAAAGACACCACTGATATTTCCGTTGCGAATAGGAGAAGAAGAACTGTTGCGATGAGAATGGGTGAACCATCGTAGCCGTAAAGGCTGCTATACCCAGACCAATCACTGAACCAGCAATCCCAGAAGTAAAGCTCTCTCTGCAGTATTCGAGTCCCGTCGCTTAAATTTACGAGATAGAAGTCGGTCTTGAAAGACCAGAAAACCTGAACACCCACGTATTCTGGCAATCCGATGATAGCAATCCTGTAGAAGCGAGGTCGGGGATTTGCGGTAAAAAAGGGGTTAAGTGCGGAGATTGAGAAGAGAATGCAAGCGAGTAGAGTCAGTATTCGCCATGTCTCGTGCATGAGCTTAGGACGTAAGAACTTTCTTCGCGTGTCCAACAGACTGCTCCCCTGTTATGTCTATTGGGGAGATTGGGGTTTAATTCTATGTTTCAGAACACAGTGTTCTGAAAATTGGACAGACAGTGACTGAAACGTAGCGCACTGTGTCTTGTGTGTTTAGTTGCCTGGTTGGCTGTGCCTGCGACGTACATGCACTGTGACGTACATGAGGTGACACAGAACATAGTAATAGTTGAGTCTGTTTTGGTTGCTTTCGATTTTGCGACGTACATTCAATGTGAAGTGGGTGTTCTAAACTGTAGAACTAAGTGCGTGCATTCCCTATTCTTCATTGGAGGTAGAGAGCTTGATTATCAACAGAAGATTATTGAGGGTTTTCATTATTGTTCCGCTTGTTATGTTTGTGGTTTCGGTTTTCTTACCTTGTCTTTCAGAAAGAGGTATTGCAGTCCTTCCTCCGTTTCCTGTGTTTACCGAGTTTTGGTCTTTCCAGGCAGTGACCCGTTGTGGCCAAGGTTTCTTGAAAGAAATTAGGTTTCATGATTACTGGTTGGGTGAGTTCTACGCTACTCCAAAGGTATGGCTGATGATGTTTGTGGTTCAGCTGGTTACAGTAGTCTTCATTGTTTTGAGCATTGTTAAAGATGCGACAAGAAGGCTCACATTATTGTTGGCTGTACTTGGTTCAGCTGTTACAACTCTGTTGTGTTATCTTCAATCTGCCAGTACATCTGCGAGAATCGATCTCAACAATCAAAGAGTCACCCTAGAGTCTGGCTTCTTTGCAGCATTGACATCCTCTGTTCTGTTGTTTGTCTTGCTTCTAATGTACGTCGCATGCAAAGATTAGTCTTAAACAACGAAAAATACGCATGCGAAGGATAAGGGGGAGTTGTTCTATGAGTAATCAGTCGTAGAATATTAGTTCTTTTTCTTCGAGCTCCTTGTGCAGCTTGCTGACCGCCTCGTACACGTCCTGCTCTCGTTTAGCTCCGGTGCAGACGAGTTTTCCACTCGCAAAAAGCAGTATGACGACCTTCGGCTCGGCCATGCGATAAATCAGCCCAGGAAACTGCTCGGGCTCATACATGGTTTTGTTAAGCGTGTAGGCAGCCTTCTCCAGGTCGATGATTCCCCCGAGGCTCGCTGACGCCACGATGTTCTGAATCTTCAATTCAGGCTTGCTGATGATGATAATGCCGCTCTTCTTCAACTCCTTAATCACCCGCATAACAGCCCTCCGCGCCTCCTTCTCAGACTTGGCTCCCGTGCAAACCATCTTTCCAGAGTTGAAGATTAGGGTAGCAGTCTTCGGTCTCTTCAGTCGGAAAACCAAGCCCGGAAACTGTTCTGGTCGATACTCCACGCCCGGGTATCCCTTCACGACTGCGTTCAAGTCGACACGCTGCTTCAGAGTCGCAGAGGCAACCACGTTCTCGATGTTAATGGTGGCTTTCGCTTTTGGCATTCACAACACCTTTTAAGTGCTATACAGTTGCACACGTCTATATATAAAGTCTTATAAAGAGCCGATCTCGGAAACGTCGGTTTCTTCTTTAGGTTGCTCTGGCTCCCTCTTTTCCTTGACGACGGGGATTATGAATTCGAGAAGAATCAGAATCACTAACAGTACGACGATTATCATAATCCCTGTGGGCGTGTGGACGAACAGGGGCACATGACCGAGATATGGAACGGTTCCCACCACTTTGCCGACGAGGTCGTCGTCGTAGATCTCCCATCGGTCAATAACGCTGTTGTTGTCACCCTGGGTTTTCAGGTAGAAAGCGTCGCCGTTCTGATGTTTTTCCACGGCTCTGTGAACAATGAGGTCATCGGGGTTAGTCGGGTTGTGGAAAACGATTATGTCACCCGTCTCGTAGACAGCAGTGATATCGCTGACGTTGAACCCGCCTTGAACAGCAATCAAGTCACCAACGTTCAGCGTGGGTCTCATGCTTCCAGAAGCAACTGCTAACAGAGGATAATCGGTTCTCAGGTAAGCCCGTAGACCGAACCAGAAAGCAACGATGCTTGCTATGATTATGGCGAGAAGAATCAGAGACTTTACGTACTCGTTCTTCCACAAGTCCTTAAGCTTTGACATTCAACCGACTTCTGCATGACAATGTTTTTGCAGTGTTTGTCTGTAGTCTCGTATTTAAAACTTAACGTTCAGGGATGACATAAAAAGGGGAGAGGAAAGAGTGTAGGGTTTTGTGGAAGGCACGTGTGAGGTGCTGATTTAAATCTTCTTCTTGTTCAGGACGACGCGGAATGGTTTGTCGCATTTCGGGCAGTCGTACAAGCCGATCTCAAGCTGCATTCTCTTGCCTTGACTGTCTGGTCGACCAGCCATCTTCCACTGCTTTCTCATCTTTCCTTCAGAGCCGCATTTTGGGCATTTAGGCATTATCATTCCTCCAACATTGCTATGGATTGTTATGATACTACATAAAAGATTTTCCATCATTTCGGAATACATAGGGCAGAACGAAGACTTCTAGTAGACAGTTTGGGGCTGGAGGAATGAGAGAAAAGCCCTTTAAGGAGAAATAATGTTAAGCTACAATCTGCTTCAGGAAGCGGATGACGATGAGCAAGGCTTGGCATTCCAAGAAAATCGAGACAGTGCTCGAAGAGCTTCAGACGAACCCTCTGGGCTTGACGGAAGAAGAAGCAAGAAGCCGCTTGGAAAAGTATGGACCCAACGAGCTGAAGGAGGCGAAGAGAACCACCGCTTTAGAGATTTTCGTCAACCAGTTCAAAGACATCTTCGTCATCATGCTGCTTATCGCAACCGCCATCTCTTTCGCTGTCGGGGAAGCCACTGACGCTCTCACAATCGCCGCAATAGTTGTCTTCAATGCTATCGTCGGCTTCATCCAAGAATACCGCTCAGAAAAAGCTATGGAAGCCATGAGAAAGCTCACTGCCCCCAAAGCTAGGCTGATGCGAGACGGGAAAGAAGTGATAGTACCCGCAAAGGAAGTCGTGCCAGGGGACATCGTTCTCATAGAGGCTGGAGACCGCATTCCCGCAGACAGCAGGCTGATCGAAGCCGTAGAACTGAGAACCGACGAAGCCGTCTTGACCGGAGAGTCCACGCAAGTAGAAAAGGGCATCATGGCAGTTGAAGAAAAGGCGCCTGTGGCAGACCGAAAAGACATGGTTTTCACCGCGACTCACATAACTTATGGACGAGGAAAAGCGGTAGTAACATCCACTGGCATGACAACCGAGTTTGGAAAAATCGCTGAGATGGTTCAAACCGTCGAAGCAGAAGAAACGCCTCTTAAGCTTAAGCTGGAAAACTTCGCGAAAAAGTTGGGAATAGTCATCGTCATCGCGTGTGCCGCAATCTTCATTCTTGAAATGCTAGATCCCGCTCGACCTGGAACAGTAATAGAGAATTTCATAACGGCAGTCGCTTTGGCCGTGTCAGCCGTCCCCGAGGGGCTCCCAGCAGTCGTAACAGTGTCACTAGCCTTAGGTGCCCGCGAACTCGCAAAACGAAATGCGATAATCAGGAGACTCGCCTCTGCCGAGACTTTAGGTGCAACAACGGTCATCTGCTCCGATAAGACTGGCACTCTGACGAAGGGAGAGATGACGGTGCGCAAGATTTTCACCAACGACAGAATGGTCGACGTCACTGGCGTTGGATACGAAGCGAAAGGACAATTCCTACTTAACAGCAGTCCCATCGACGCCAAGGAAGACGCAAACCTAAACCTGCTGTTGGGCGCCAGCACCGTCTGCACAAATGCTTCATATGATGGAGAAAAAATCCTCGGCGACACGACAGAAGGAGCGTTGATTGTAGCAGCGGCAAAAGCAGGAGTAACAAAGGCAGACTTGGAGAAAAAGTACCCTCGGGTACATGAAATACCCTTCACATCAGAAAGAAAACTGATGACAACCGTCCACAAAATGCCCGACAGAGAGACCTTGGCCTTCACCAAAGGTGCCCCTGAAGTGGTTCTGGAACGCTGCACAAAAATTTTCGTTAATGGAGAGGCGAAAAAACTAACTCCTAAAGAAAAGCGGAAGATTCTCCACACAAACGAGCAGATGGCAAACGGCGCGCTCCGTGTACTTGGAGTGTCTTTTAACGAATTGACCGATTTCGAGCCCGACAACTTCCGCGAACTCAGTGAGAAAGAGGAGATTAACCGACGCTTAGAAAGCGACCTTACATTCATCGGCTTGGTGGGCATGATCGACCCCCCGAGGGAAGAGGCTGTAGAAGCAAACAAAGTGTGCCAACAAGCAGGCATAAAGACTATAATGATCACTGGAGACCACAAACTTACCGCCGTGGCAGTTGCTAAAGAAATAGGCATAATAAAAGACAACCCCCATGAAAAAGTTCTAACGGGCGCCGAACTAGATGCTTTAAGCGAAGCCGAATTCGAAGAAACCGTCGAAAGCGTAAGAGTGTACGCAAGAGTCGCCCCTGAACACAAGCTTCGAATAGTGAAAGCCCTGAAGAAGAAGGGAGAAATCGTCGCCATGACTGGAGACGGCGTCAACGACGCCCCAGCCCTGAAGCAAGCAGACATCGGCGTTGCCATGGGCAT
>CAZPDY010000099.1:0-5263 GCA_964585455.1 uncultured Candidatus Bathyarchaeia archaeon
CTATTCTCCTTCAACTCGAAAACATAATCAATGAGAAAGAAAATTAGAGTTCTGCGAGAATGAGTGTGTATGCGAACAATCGAATGGAAGAAAGGCGTGGTCACGATAGTTGACCAGACTAAGCTTCCCAGTCAAACGGTGCTCCTAACTATGACGAGTTGCGATGAAGTCGCAGAAGCCATTAAAACCATGCGGGTTCGCGGGGCACCGCTCTTAGGGGCAGCGGCGGCTTACGGTCTCGCCTTGGCTGCGTATCATTCGAAGGCTAGGGATAAGACACAGCTTATGGAAGAGCTTGCAGTTTCTGCCCAAGTCTTGAAAAAAACGCGTCCCACTGCCGTGAACTTGTTCTGGGCTATAGATAGAGTTATGGAGACAGCGAGAAGAACAGGGAGAGATACTGCAGACGTTGCAGAAGCGGTGGTTGAAGAAGCAGAGAGAATAGCAGCCGAGGATGTACGTGTGAATTGGAGAATCGGAGAACACGGCTCTCCGCTCTTGGCCAATGGCGACACAGTGCTAACACATTGCAACGCAGGTGGCTTAGCGACAGTGGATTTCGGCACCGCGTTAGGAGTGGTGAGAGCCGCCCTGAAAGATGGCAAGAGAATTAAAGTCATAGCGACTGAGACTCGACCGTTGCTTCAAGGTGCACGTTTAACAGCATACGAGTTACACCGTGACGGCATCCCAGTTACTCTGATAACGGATAGCATGGTGGGCTACGTCATGTCCAATGGATTAGTCGATAAGGTCATCGTGGGGGCTGATAGGATAGTGAGGGATGCAGTCGTTAATAAGGTTGGCACTTACACGATGGCGGTAGTGGCTCGTGAGCATAAGGTTCCCTTCTACGTGGCTGCTCCAAAATCAACGTTCGACATGAAGCGACTAGCAAAAGACATCGTAATAGAAGAAAGAAGCGTGGACGAGGTTGTCAAATTTGGCGGCGTTCAGGTTGCTCCCAAAGGAGTGTCAGCTCTAAACCCAGCCTTCGACATCACTCCCATAGAATACGTCACTGCGATAATCTGTGAAGAAGGCGTCCTTTCACCAATTGATTTCCAGAAACTCTCAACAGTCGAAGGCTAGTTATATATCCCCTGCTCGTATGCTATTCTTTGTCCCGGAAGGATAAGGCTTTGCAGAACGAAGAACAAAGAGGCCGAGAAGCTAGAAATCTTGAGATGAAGAAAATTAGAGGCTTGCTCTCTACGAAGGGCATCACAATGCCCGCCACCAGCAACTCTGAAAGCCTCACTTCTCGCGGCTTCGGAGCAGTAGAAAACAAGGAATTAGTCTTAACCTTCTACGAAACCCTGTTCCTCCAGAGCAAGGGAATGCTCGAAGTATTCCAAGGAAAATCCCGTAGGGGTCTGGGCTTTCAGGAGCTCTTGCACCAGTTCAAGCTTCAAGACGAGAATGTTTGGGTAAAATACCTAGTCTATCGAGACTTGAGAAGCCGAGGCTACGTGGTGCGAGAAGGCTTCGGGTTGGGAATAGATTTCCGAGTTTATGAAAGGGGAGAGTACAAGAAAGCAACCGCTCCCTACCTCGTCCTCGGCATTCAGGAAGGCAAGCCCATGTCCATGAAAGAACTCGCCCGCACGCTGAAACATGTTCAAAGCTTGAAGAAGAAGCTAATCTTAGCGGTTGTGAACCGCCGCGGAGAAATCGTTTATTACACCCTGTCGAAGTTAACCACGAAAAAAATGGTGGAATAACCCTATGCCTAGGTTTCAAACTGTTCGAGGGATGCGAGATTTTCTGCCGCCGGACGCTGAAAAGCTAAGGCACGTGGAAGCGGCTGCGAAGGAAGTTGCGAGGCTGTACGGCTTCGACGAAGTAATAACGCCCATCATGGAGCAGTATGATTTGTTGGCGGCAAAGTCTGGGGAAGAGATTAAGGCACGCATGTATGCCTTCAACGATTTGGGTGGACGAAAAGTAGCCCTCAGACCAGAATTCACCGCTTCTGTAGCCCGGTTGATGGCAACCACCCTACGGAACGAGCCCAAACCCATAAGGCTCTTCTCGACGGGTACCCTGTACCGATATGACGAGCCCCAGTTCGGTCGCTACCGAGAGTTTTGGCAGTCAAACTTTGAAATCATCGGCAGCAGCAGACCCGAAGCAGACGTAGAGATTCTAGTGCTGACCAACCATTTCATGAAGAAACTCGGGCTGCGCAATTACTGGTTTAAAGTCGGCCACGTAGGTATACTGCGAGGACTGCTGTCAGAAGAAGGAGTGAAAGACGAACAACAAAACACCATAATGCAACTCCTAGACACTAAACGATGGGAAGAAGCGCTAAAAGCCGCCAAGGAATTCGGCGTTCCAGAAAAGGGCATAACTGCTCTAAAAGAAGTCTTTGAGGCAAAGGGAAACGATTCTTCGAAGGTTCTAAATCGAGTTGAGAAGAAGCTAAAGGACTATGCCAGTTCTATTGCAGCGGTGGAAAACCTTCAGCAAATCCTTGAGCTATGCGACGAAAGTGGCGCTAAATTAGAAACGTCTATTGAAACGGGTTTCGCCCGTGGTTTGGAATACTACACTGGGATGATTTTTGAACCCCTCGTGCCCGAGTTGGACGTTTCGTAGGGCGGGGGTGGAAGATACGACAGGCTCGTCGAGTTGTTCGGCGGCGAAGCGACGCCTGCTGTGGGTGTGGCTCATGGGTTAGACCGCATAGCCTTAGCCCTGGACAAACAGAATGCCACGCCGAAGTTCTCTAAACAAACTGTTGCTGTGATTCCCATCGGCAAAGAGGCTGTTCCCAAAGCCTTGGCAATAGCGTTACAGCTGAGGGAAAGAGGGGTGGCTGCAGAGTTGGAGGTTATGAACCGCACCGTTTCGCGGGCGTTGCAGGATGCAGACAGAAGAGGAATACCATACGCTGTCATCATAGGTCCAAAGGAGCTGCAAGAAGGGAAGGCAACGTTGCGAGACATGAAGAGCCGTCAACAACAACTAATCGACATCGAAGACATTGTAGAGGCATTACCGAAGAAGATGGGCTAAAGAGCTTTCAGAAGGGAGGTACAGGAACAGGGATAGTTTTAGGCTCTTTCCTAAACACCTTCAAAATCATCATCAGACCAAGAATAATCGCTACGAGCCACATGAGAAAACCAGTGATGAGGTTTGCCGACCAGACAAGAGACAGAAAATCTATCGGGGCAGACTGGTATCTGGACGACAACTCGAAAACTGAGAAATAATAGTTGAAATACCAATGAAGCAGAATGGGCGCCTGAATCCCATAGTAGAGATAGGTCAAGGCGAAGACCGCGCCGCTCAGGGCTGCTTGGGATATTTTTCCCACTCCCCAGCCGCCCAGGTAGTGGGCGACGCCGAAAAGAAGCGCAGTAAGGGTTATCATTATCCATTCCGCTCCAATCACCCCGCCGAACAAACCATGTTCACCGATGGTTCTCAAGCCAGCAGCCTCTTTCGCTTTTTCGGGCTGCAAAACTGACAAAACGCAGACCTTCAATCGTTTGCCAAGAGAAAAATCAGGCTTCGTCCTCTTTCCAACAAGAAAAATGTAGGGTAACAAGAAAGCTCCTATTGGAAATACGCGGAAGAGTATTTCCTCGACTACGGGAGCCCGTGAAATTTTCAGAAAATCTGTAAACGGGTCTCCCGAGGGTAGAGACCCAGTGGGAAACCCCCCTCGAGTCTGTAAAAAGTCCAACGCGATGACTGCCACTAGCAGCATGGACGTTATTATCGGCATCGCAAGCAGGTTGTTACTCAGGGGATTCTGTTTCGCAGTGGAGAAGAATTCGCGGATTCGGCTTTGAAGGCTTTGTCTGTATTTCCAAGCGGCGGCAAGTCAGAGCGCGAAGACCCACCATAGAAATATGAAGTATAATCCTGCGTTGACCTCTAACGGCGCGTCTATTATGAGCAACGGGTAAATCTGCAGTGGGCCTTGAGTGAATTGTAAGCCTTCAGCGGTTGAGAACAAGACCAGTATTCCTAAGCCCATGGAGAGTATGTAGGTGATTATGATGAAGAGGCTGATTATCAAAACGAGGGCGTAAAGAAAGAGCTGTAGCGTTGAAGGCGTGTCCGAGTTCATGGCGTGTTCCATTCTGGTAAAGATAAGGCATAGCTCTATTAACCTTTAAGCATTATCACGTCGCCATGTCTAAGACGTGATTCGCCAGCTCGTCAACTTCCTCTATATTCTTATCCATTCTTGAAACATGGTTGAAAGCTACTTTCTGAAAGTGCTGTTCGAGCTCACGAACCTTTAGCCAGAGGCTCTTCAGTCGAGGGCTTTTTATCTTGTATTCTCCATTAAGCTGCTTAACTACGAGTTCGCTGTCTAGAATACAGTGCACGTAGCCCTTCGTGAACCCCTCTGCGAGTTCGAGGGCAGCTATTAAAGCCCCGTATTCAGCTTCGTTGTTAGTTTTCTCTCCCAGAAACTTAGAAAAAACCTTCAGCACAGTCCCATCTTCGTCCACTATTTTGACGGCTATGGCTGCAGGTCCTGGGTTACCCCTCGAAGCCCCGTCAGAATACACTCGCAGACGCTTTCCTGCTGTAGGGTGCAATCTGCAATCTCTCTCAGTTATTGTTTAGTGAAGGCTAAATAAAGGATGTCTCGTGTTCTTATGCCCAGCCTAAGAATTTAAGAATCATCCGCAGACTGGTTACTACTAGCACTAAGCCGAAGATTTTCCGCAGGCTTTTGCTCGAAGTGCGTTTGGCAACGTAGGCGCCTATCTGCGCTCCGACAATAACGCCGACGCTGAGGATGATGGCGTAGTCGAACTGAACGTTCCCAAGATGCACGTGGGTTGCCACTCCCGAGATGGAAGTGAAAATCATGATAAAGGCTGAGGTGGCGACTGCAAGATGAATGGGGAAACAGAGGACGAAGTGTAGAATTGGCACCATGAGGGCTCCGCCTCCGATGCCTAGTAGCCCCGAGAACAACCCGGCGAAGAAGCTTAGGGGCAAGCCGAGTTTTATGTCTTCAAAGTATTCGAAGACTTTGCCCTCAGAGTCTGTAAGATGGCGAACTTTGCAGTGCTTGTGGTCTGTCAGCGACTTGAAAATGCTCAGTTTGTACGAGAAAATCATTCGTGAGGCAACGTACAGCAGGAATAGGGCAAAGATGAGTATTAGCAGTTGCTCTGTGATTATTTCCGTTAGGTAGGCACCGACGAAGGCGCCGGGCACCGTAATCGTGGCGAAAAGCAATCCTATCTTGTAATCGATTCTCTTCTGCCTTGTGTAGCCC
>CAZPDY010000100.1:0-5252 GCA_964585455.1 uncultured Candidatus Bathyarchaeia archaeon
AGTTAAAAGCAGAATACGCTCAGAAACAAACGTCCAAAAAAGTCCTGACACGTATATTTAACGAGTTGAAGACTCGAAGAGAACAGTTCAATGCTACCTTGGAGGAACTCGAAAAATCCCTCAACGACTTGAAAGAAGTTCAGACGGAACAGAAAGCTCAGCTGGAGAGCATGCAGAAATCCCTTGAACGAAGAATAGTGCAGAAAGGGGAAGTTGAGAGAGAGATAGACGAAGCTGGGAAAATCGCTGGCACGGCACGCGAAGCTGTCGTCGAGTTTGCAACTCAACGAGAACTGGCTGAAACAGTGGCGGCAGAAGAAAACGCTCTCAGAAATATCGAAGAACTAAGCGAACTCGGAGTCATTGCCGGCATCTACGGGCGCCTTAAGAATTTGGTTAAGATTGAGAGACGCTTCAAACAGGCGTTAGAAGCAGCGGGGGCAGAATGGTTAGACGCCCTCGTGGTCAGCGATTTTGACACGGCTTTCACGTGCGCCGAGACCCTGAGGCGTCTGAAGCTCGGCAGAATCAAAATAATACCCGTAAAGGGGTTG
The DNA here is from genome assembly GCA_964585455.1 of uncultured Candidatus Bathyarchaeia archaeon. GTDB lineage: Archaea > Thermoproteota > Bathyarchaeia > Bathyarchaeales > SOJC01 > CAYGVX01. The sequence continues at coordinate 555 of CAZPDY010000100.1, forward strand.
GCGAGAAGAGCGTTGAACCCTCCTGAGATGAAGAACGTGGAGGGGTTGGCGACGGCTTTCGTAAAGTGTACGAGGGAACACGAGCCAGCCATCGATTTCGTTTTCGGCGACACCCTCGTCACGAGCGACGAGAAAACAGCGTTGGAAGTTTGCAGAAAAGGGTTCAGAGGGGTAACTCCAGAGGGAGACGTTTACGAAGCGGGAGGAGGGCTCGAAAGCGGCTTCTTCAGGGAACCCCTAGATTTTTCCACGATAATCCCAAGCGAGAACGCCATCAAAAGCTTGGACGAAGCAGTGAGTGCCCTCAATGAACACTTATCGAAGAGAGGAAAAGACGTTTCATTCTTCGAAGAAGAGATAGAGCAGACCAGAAACGAGATAGCACGGTTGTCTGACGCAACCGCCACCCTCGACGCTGAAATAGTCAGAGGGAAGAAGAGCGTCAAAACCACGAAGAGAAACCTTCGACGAATAGGCTTCCACGTCCTAGGCGTACAAGCAAAACTGGAGAAGGAAAACACGGAAATCGGGCTCCAAAAAGCTCAACGTCACGGAATTCGGAAAGAAATGCAAACACTGCGGGGCAAATTAGTCGAGCTGAGGCGAAAAACCGACCCTACGCACATTCAGGAACTTGAGGTTAGACGGGATAAACTTGCCGAGAACATCATAACACTCAGACAAAACCTTGGCAGCGTGGAAACAGAACTGTCAACATTGCAGTCTAAGTACCATAACGTCTTAAATTTAGGCTACGAAAACGTAAAAGTTCAACTCACAAAAGTGGAAAGGCAGCTCGCAGTGGTGGAGAAAGAAGTTAATGAGGCGTTGCAGGAACGAGAGCGGTTGAAAGAGGAGCTTTTGACGCTTGAAAAGTCGCGCGAAGAGCTTTCTCGCACGGTCCTCAGCGCAAGAGAAGAAGCGAAGAAGTTCACGTTGCAAATCGACGATATAGACAAGGAACTGAGAAAAGTGGATGCTGAATATGAGCTTGCAGAACGCCTGCTCAACCAGCTTCAGCTTTCCCTTCAAACATCGCAGCTGGAACTCGGGAATTTTGAACGACAGCTGAGAGAATTCGGCTACGAAAAAGCGTTGGTGATAGCCTCTGAGCAGCTTGAGGAGGCTGAAACTTCCCTGCGAATGATGAAGTTCGAGCTGGAACGCTTGGGAGCAGTCAACCAGCTAGCCCTCTCTCATTACACTGAACAAATCTCGCGTTACAAGGAATTATCGCTACGCATGAACGAGCTGGAACGTGAAAAACAATCAATAGTAGACTTCATGAACGAGGTTGAACGCCGAAAACGCGCGGTCTTCATGGAGGCTTTCGGAAAAATAAACACAAACTTGGGAAAATACTTCTCAAAACTAACAGGTGGCGGTCAAGCAGAGCTTAAGCTAGAAGACCTGGACGAACCGTTCGCTGGGGGGATCGACATGATAGTCGAGTTCCCCAATAAGCCCCCAATACTAGTGAGCGGTGCCAGCGGCGGGGAAAGGTCTGTCGCAGCAGTGGCGTTCCTGCTAGCCATTCAAGAGTTTACGCCAGCCGCTTTCTACGTTCTCGACGAAATCGACGCTCACTTGGACGCTTTCTACGTGAATAAGCTCGGGGAGCTTTTGGCAGAAGAGGCAGACAAATCGCAGTTCATAGCGGTCACGTTGAAGCCTGAGATGGTTAACAAGGCTCAGAAGGTCTACGGAGTTTATATGCGTGACGGAGCTTCTAACGTGGTTTCAGCTACGTTCACGGAGGCTGAAGCCCGGTGACTGTGAGGAAGCCTTTCTATCTGCAGCCTCCTTGGAACATTCTCTTTGAGATTCACAAGCTGGAGAAGGTGAAGCCTTGGAACGTTAACATATCCTTCCTCTTGGTATCTTTCTTGGATGAGATGCAGAAGCAGGGCGAAATTGACTTCCGTGCTTCGGGCGTGGCTTTAGACTCCTCTGCTTTCATATACTTGATGAAGTCGAAGCTCTTGTTGAAGCTTGAAGAGCCTCCGGCGCCGCCTAAACTTCCGCCAGACTTCATTCCCCCGCCGATTTTTCTACCGCTGCGGTATGAGTTGACTTCTACCACGATTGAGCAGCTCTTGGAAGCTCTTGACACGGTTCTGAAGGGTGAGAAGTTGTTGCCCTTGACGCCCCGTTTGGAGCCCATCCTGCCCTCACCGTCCGAACTTATGCCAGAAATCGACCGCTACCTGATGGAAATCGAGAACTTGATGGAACAGCTGTACGACGACATGCTCCGCCTCGCCAAGGGGAAACCCTTCTTAAACTTCACGAGCCTGGTGCTTGACAAGAATAGGATTGAAGCAATCCGCACATTCATCCTCCTCCTGTTTCTGGCTCAGAGACAGAAAATCTGGTTGTGGCAGGAAGAAGAGTTCGGCGAAATCTATATCTCCACGGAGGGAAACGGGTTTGTTGAAAGAAACAGAGCAGCCCCTGCCTAACGCGGAACCGCCCGAAACAAACAAGCAGAAGCAACGGCTGGCGCTGATTGAGGCGGCGTTGTACGTCGCCGGCAGACCATTGGACTTGAAAACCCTTGCCTCCGTTATCGGGACGAGGTCGAAGAAGTTGGTGCAAGAGCTTGCACGCAGTTTGAAGCAAGAGTACGAGAGTCGAAACACCAGTCTGCAGATATTAGAGTTGGAGGATGAACGTTTCGTCATGCAGCTTAAAGTGGAGCATTCTCCAAGGGTGCAACGACTATCCCTACGCCCACTTTTGACGACTGGTCCGTTGAAGACTCTTTCCTACATAGCCTACAGGCAACCCGTGTCCCAGAAACAAGTGCTAACCGTCCGCGGCCAACATGTCTACGTACACCTAAAACAGTTGGAAAGCATGGGGCTGATAGCGCGGGAACGTGTGGGTAGAACCAAAGTCCTGCGAACCACTCAATTCTTCGCCGACCACTTCGGCTTAAATCATGACTTGCGCACCATGAAACGTCAGCTCAAAAAGGTGTTCGGGTTCGCCGAGCCCGACACGAAAGAAGAAGAGGAACAGCGCTAAGCTTATATGCCGAATTTCGGTAGTCTCACCAAGTCAAAAACTGGAGAACATCACGTTGTCTGTTTGGCATGGCGATTCCCATAAAAAGAAACTTTCAGGCGGCCGCAAACGTGCTTACCGCAAGAAACGCCGTTTCGAGCGGGGCTCTTTTCCAGCAGAGACCACGCTTGGAGAGAGGAAACTAAAGACAGTCCGAAGAAGGGGCGGCAACCCGAAAACCCGAGCCCTCACCGAGCAACGGGCGAGCATCTCAAACCCAGGCACGGGGAAGACAGAGAAGACAGAAATCCTGCGAGTGGTGCGAAACCCAGCTAACGTCGACTACAACAGACGCGGTGTAATCACAAAAGGAACAGTCATAGAAACAAAATTAGGACTCGCGCGGGTGACCTCGCGCCCAGGACAGCACGGCTTAATCAACGCTACTTTGTTGCCCAAAGAAACAAAAGGGTAAACAGCTTCACTTCCTTGATTGTTGACGAATCGTTAGAATTTCTCTAGCAATTCTCATCAAGGCTGACTTTTTTGTTTCCTCTTTCTGTATGCGTATTCGTCCGGTTTTCTGCCACGGGTTCGCGGGGTGGATGAGGCTTTCTTCGGTTTCGGGTTTCATTCCTAATCGTTGGGCTGCTCTCTGAAGCTCTGTCAAAGTTGGGTTGGGCATAGCGACGCTCCTCGGAACCCTCCGCCCTTCTCTCCTAGTCTTGGAAGAGTCGAAGTAGACTGGCCAGATGATGGTTTTTTGTTGTTTTCGCACGTTTATTCCTCTTTTTGAATGTTAACGTTTATCTTGTTCTTTTGTGTTTTTATTCTGTTGCCGGATGATGAAAAAGTATTTGCTTGATTCGATGATATCTCAGAGTTACACAGACGGCAACTCGTAGAGTTTTGCATAAACGATATAGCTGAGTCCGTGGATAACTTTCCTGATGTAGTATGAAAGGAACCCCTCTTCTTCTGCTCGTTCTTCTGCTCGTTTCAATTCCCTTAGCTGGTGGTGATGCAGGGCTGTCGGACAATTTTGAGAGTCAAAGCAGCGACCTTTCACATGTTTTTCCGTTGAACGTCGTTTTCGTGGGCTTTGAGGAAGAGACGGTTGACACAGTCCTTATCGATTTGAACATCCAGAAAAACCATCAATCCACCTACGGGAACTACACGATAGATTGTGGCTTCATCGTAAGCTACTACTTCTCAGACTCCCCATACTACGCAGCGCTGAAAGCCTTCATCCTCGCGAATTCGGTAAACGGCACCGACACCACTTCAGCTTTGAACACTACTGCCCTTCAAATCCAAAAAACGACGGGCACACAAATGCCAATCTTCCAGCCCCAGTCGGGTAGAGCGATAAACGCCCCCGCGGTTGAAGAGTGGTTTGCGACAAACCCTTACGTGGCTGGCTTAGACCCTTCGTATTGGTTCTACGTCATTAACTTCACCGAGTTCGACTCGCCTGACCACGGCTTAGAACACTGGTACAACGTAAGCGAAGTGGATTTCGAGGCAGACAATGCACGTGATTTCTGGAGGCTCGAGTGGGACAATGCCCTGAACCCTGACGTGAGGTTTCCTTACGCTTGTTTTACTTCGCAGAGTAGAGTTTTCTTCATAGACCCATCTGCACTTCAATGGTATCTCACGTGGGCGAGGATTTGGTGGGGACTC
>CAZPDY010000101.1:0-5233 GCA_964585455.1 uncultured Candidatus Bathyarchaeia archaeon
ATGGTTGGACCTCAAGCGTTAGTCATGCGCTACTGCGCCGAACGCGACATTCCAGCAGCGGCTCTGCTCGCCCAATCCTTCTACAACTATCCAGACCCAGAAGCTGCCGCAGCCGCGCTGAAACAGTTTTCCAACATCACGGGCATAAAGGTGGATGTTTCAAAGCTGGTTGAGAGAGGAGAAGAGATCCGACTTCGGGCGAAAGACATGATGAAGCGCACTCAGCAAGAGCTGACCAAGATGAACAAGGGGCAAGAGAGCGACCTGCCTCTTTACATTTAGGGGAGGGAGCGAGGCGATGTCAAGCAGCAGAAAAAGAAGGTCAATCTTCGACTTGATTAAAGAATACATAGAAGAGACCGAAGGATCATCACCCGTTGAACGTCCAAGCTGGGACGTTGAAGCGCACACCATTAAGCCCTTGTGCAACGTTTCTGTCACTCCTAACGAAGTGATAGTCACCGCAGACTTGCCCTTCTCCGACCCCGACTCGGTAAGAGTTGAGCCCGTCGACGAAAAGACCCTTGAAATAAGCGCGAGGATTAGGCGCCGAGTGTGCTGCGAGGATTTAGGCATCATCCACCAGCGGGGAGAATTCTCCACCTTCAACTGCCAAACGCGCATTCCAGTGGCAGTCGACATGAAGCGGAAAGAGGCAAAGTTCAAGAAGGGAATCCTCGAGGTTAGGCTCCCCAGAAAGAAGGAAAGCAAATCGAAGTCGAACGAGTAAGCGCCAGCTTTCTCCTGTGCTGTGCCGACGAAAATTTTAACAATAGATGCGCTTAAGATAGGAGGTATCAGGGAGTCTCGACCAGCTTGTCGGTGAGAAACGCCATCTACTTCTTCATCTTCGTCTTCATCCTCTTAGGAGTCTACGGCATTACGGCGTGGGTTGCCCTCGACAATGTCTCGTCCCCCTTAAGCTTCGCCGTGATAGCCTTCGTGTGGGGTATAGCCCTCGCCGTACTCTACCTAGCCTTCGACAAAGCAGGCTGGGACTGGTGGGGAATCTAGACTCTTTCCAGAGCAGCGGCTACGATAAGGGGAAACGCGATAGTGGCGTCACAGACAACCGTGACGGTGTTCTCTCCCGCCTTAACTTTGCTCCAGCTGACAGCTTCTTCCAGAGAAGCACCGCTCAAACCCCCGGGCTCAGGTCGGTCCATAGTAATCTGAACTGCAGTGTCGACTCCTTCACGGAAGGTGTTGGCGAACAGGGCGAAGTGTTTTGGCCACCCGCCGCCCAAGATTATGATGCCCGACTTCTTAGCCTCATAAACCCTGTCCACGAGTTTAGCTGTGTCACCCAGGGGGTCGAGGATTAGTTTCTTGTCTTGTCCGTAGACCCAGAGCTGGAACCCGGCTATCGAGTCTGGCAGTCCTGGGCAGATTATGGGCACGTTCTTTTTGGCGGCCGCCGCTAAGATGGAGTTCTTGTCTTTTATGCGTTTTCCGATTTCTAGAAGGAGGTCGGAGGGGGAGATTCGTTGACGTTTCTGCTCGGGCATCTCTTCGAGCAAGCGATAAAGCCATTTCTCCAAGTCTTTGAAGGCTTTCTGCTCGATGTAGATGTCGCCGATTCTGCCGATGGCTTCTCTTCTTAGGCGTTCGTCTTCAGCCTTGAACGTGCCGACTTTATGCCTGTAGCCAAAGGCTTCGACCATGTCGTGAACCACGTTGGCGCCCGTGGTTACAACCACGTGTACGTGTCCTTCGTCGACGAGCTGAGCTATTATGTTCCTCAAGCCGCCCGGCACAAGCGCCCCAGCCAAGGTTAGAAAGACTGTGTAGTCTGGGTCCTTGAACATCCTTGTCACGAGTTCCGCTGCCTTCCCTATCTTTCCGGCGCCTAGAACCCTGCAGGCATCCATCTCTTCAACGAGCTTAGCAACGGTCATTCTGCGCTCCAGCCGAATGTGTTTTACGTTCTTCAACGGCTTCAACTTCAAAAAATGAAAAAGAATGGACTGCTAACCTTTGGCGCGCATTATCTTAGTCCTTCCCAGGATGCGCCAATATTCAACCTCGACTCCTGAAGCCAGCTTCTGTTTCAACTCTTCTTCGTCGGGGTACACCGCTTCGAAGACTTCATAGTTTTCCATGTCCATTATCTGGACTGCGTTGGGCAATAGAGCGATGACTTGACCGGCTTTTTTCTCGATCATGGGCACTTCGATCTGGGCGTCCACGGGTTTGACGAAGGTTCTCTTGGCGCTGTCGAAGACGCCTATGGCTACGACTCTGGCTTTGGCTGAGCCGTGTTTGCCTGGCTTGGATTTGGTGAGGCTTGCGACGCGGCAGGGTTCGTTGTCGATGATTACGTATCCCCCGACGCGGAGAGTTCCAACATCTACGGGTTTACTCATTTCATCCCAGCGTCTAACTTTTACACAGCAATGTTTAACAACTAAAATAAATAGATTAAGGTTGCTGTAGGGCTCAGATGCGATGCTTATGACGTTTGAGAGCGTGGGGCTGACTGCTCGGAACGACAAGAAGAAAGCTCTCGACTTAGCAAAGAAACTGCTGAACCACCTCGAAGAAAGAGGGCTGAAAACAGTCGTAGACCCCCAAATCGCAAAACGAATTGACACTGTCGGCATGGCGGTGCCGCTGCAAAAGTGGAAGCCAGACTTCATCGTCGCTGTAGGCGGCGACGGCACCATCCTCAGAACGTGCATCCAGGTGCCAAAGCCCGAACCCCCGATACTCGCCATCAACATGGGTGAACGAGGCTTCTTAGCAGAAGTAGCCCCGAAAGACGCAGTGGCTGCGGTGGACAGGGTCCTGGAAGGGAACTTTATGCTCGAACGATGCAAGAAGCTGGCTGCATCTGTAGAAGGCGAAGAACTGCCAGACGCGTTGAACGAAGTTTTCATCTCCGCAGACGCTCCCGTGAAGCTGCTGTACGCAAACCTCTGGAAAGACGGCAGCCGAGTCCTAGACGTCCGAGCCGATGGGTTATTGGTTGCTTCGCAGACTGGCTCAACGGGATACTCGATAGCGGCAGGCGGACCAGTCTTGGACCCTGAGACAGACGTTTTCGTCATCACCCCAGTATGCCCACTCACACCCTTCCCACCGATAGTCTTCTCGGAAAACTCGACGTTGACTGTGGAGATAGAGAGACCTCGACACCCACTCGTCATCGTTGACGGTTATTGCAGGAAGCTTCTGAAGAAGCGAAAGCCACGCGTGACGGTTACAAAATCAGCTAACGTAACGTCGTTTATCCGTTTTGAAGAGAAGTTTTACGGGCGGCTGGAGAGTCGGTTGCTCTACCCGAAGGGAAGAAGATGATGACGGAAATCGAGAAGCAGAAGATAATCGTCTTAGACACTTCTGCCTTCATCGCTGGTTTCGAGCCCCTCTCAGTCCAAGAGCCTCAGTATTCAGTTCCCGAAGTCAAGAGCGAGCTTCTCGCCAACTCACTGCCGTGTACCCGATTCAACGCCGCCGTCGAAAACGGAAAGCTGAGAGTCAAAACGCCCAAGGCAGAGTATGTTGAGAGGATTAAGGCGTCGTCAAAAACCGTGGGCGACTTGCTCTTCCTCTCAGGGGCTGATAAGCAGGTTTTGGCGTTGGCGTTGGAGCTCAAAGATGGTGGTTTCAGGCCTCAGATAGTAACGGACGATTATTCCATACAGAACGTGGCAAACCAGCTGGGCATCGAGTTCGCGCCCCTTATGACTTTCGGCATCCGCTACCGTTTTCGCTGGACACTCTACTGCCCCGCCTGCCACCGCAAGTACCCTGCAGACTTCCAACGGAAATACTGTGAAATCTGCGGAACCGAGCTGAAGCGAAAGCCCTTGGGAAAGACGCCAGTCTAGAGGGATTGGTGGAAATATGAGCCATGTAGAGCGCAAGACCATCTACTTCGAAGCAGCCGGTAGGCAGAACACAAAGACCGTGTTAAAGGCTGCGAAGGAATACGCAGAGAAGGCGGGCATAAAAGACGTCGTGGTTGCTTCCACTACTGGAGAGACAGGAGCCCAAGCTTCCAAGCTGTTTAAGGGCTTCAACTTAGTCGTCGTAACCCACCACATGGGCTTCTCGCAGCCCGGCGTGCAAGAGTTAACGGAAGAGAATCGGCGACGAATCTTGGCTAACGGCGCGAAGATTCTCACAGCCACTCACGCTCTGAGCGGCGCCGAGAGGGCAATCAGAAAAAAGTTTGACACTATAGAGCCTCTGGAGATTATTGCGAACACGTTGAGGCTGTTCGGCGAGGGGACGAAGGTTTGCGTGGAGGTTGTCTTGATGGTTGCCGACGCGGGCTTAATACCTGCGGATAGGGATGTGGTGGCTGTGGCAGGTTCGGGCAGGGGCGCAGACACAGCGCTACTGATGAAGCCTGCGAATTCCAGCAGGTTCTTCGACCTCGAAGTGAGGGAGATTATAGCCAAGCCGCGAAGCCTGTCGTAGTTCCGTTTTCAGCCTGGTTGAGGGCGTGTTCCCAGAGTCAGGGGGATGACTGTTTGGGAGCCTCCTCTTTCCACCGTTATTTCGACATTCTGTCCTGGGAATGTGAACTCTTCGAGGTAGTTGGAGAGGTCGGCGCCGTTTATTATCCGAGTGCTGTTTATGACTATGATGATGTCGTTAACCCTTAGACCTGCGATAGCCGCGGGACTGGGGTCAGTCACGCTCCTTATTAGCCAACCCCAAGTGGTAGAAGTGCTCATGCTCTGAGCTATCTCGAAGGTCATGTCCTCCCCACTCAACCCTAACCAAGAATGAGGATACGTGTCGCCCTTGACTAGCCAGTCGACTTCGCGGAGAACCGTGTTCGAGGGAATGGCGAACCCCACTCCTGTTGAGTTGGCGACTATGGCGAACGTGACTCCCACCACCTGCCCCCTAGAGTTCAGCAGGGGGCCGCCCGAGTTACCTGGGTTGAGGGGCGCGCTGATCTGTATAACGTTGGCGATTGAGTACCCGCCCGCCAAGTCTTCTGGAATCGCCCTGCCCAGTTGACTGACGACGCCAGTCGTCATAGAGCCGACGAGCTCGTAGGGGTTGCCTATGGCTATCACGAAATCGCCCACGTTAAGCAGTGAAGAACTGACGATGGGAAGGGGCTTAAACTTCTCGGGTGGGGCACCGTCGACGGAGAGGACTGCGAGGTCGGCGTAGACGTCTGACCCCAGGATGGTGGCTGAATATGCGTAGCCGTCCGTGAAGGTGACGGAACGAGCCGTTGTGTCCTGAACCACATGGTAATTGGTGA
>CAZPDY010000102.1:0-5220 GCA_964585455.1 uncultured Candidatus Bathyarchaeia archaeon
CGACTGGAGTCATAATCTTAACTGAACACGACTGGAACCTCCTTGAAGACATCAAAAAAGTCTTAGAAAGACTGATTCCCAGAGGGGCGTCGTATAGTCATCCTTCAAATGCTCACTCGCACCTCCGTTCCATGTTCCTCCCCCCGGACAAGACTCTTCCCATAATCAAAGGAAGACTGATCCTCGGTACTTGGCAATCCCTCCTCTACTTAGAAACTGACGTACATCCTCGACACAGGACAGTTATAGTTCAGGTTCTAGGAGAATAAGCTTGATTGGTCTATAGAAGAATATTTCACAAATGATGAAACTGCTCTCCGCCATAGAAGTGGCGGGAGAAGAGGTTTCGCCTTACAAAAAAATCTTGTTCGCACTTCTAGCCACGCTGATTGTAGTAAGCGTTGTTTCGATGGGCACAGCCATTTCTGGGACAGCCTACACTTAGAAAAAACATTCGAAGTCAAGAAGCCTGGGATTGAGTGTGAAATCGAGGTAGAAGAGTGCAGGCTAGTCGGGTGTCCACTAGTCGGGTGTCCACTCAGCGTTTGGTGCGTTTGAAGCTCGAGGAATGCGATGATTGCCGGTGTGACTACGATTATAATTTGGGAGACAAATGTTATGATGATGGTTGCGAGGATCACTGCGAACCTTGCTGTTGCTCTGTACAACGGAACCTACGCGGTGCATCTCTACTGGTGGAACGAAACTCACGCGGACTGGCAGCATGTGAAGTACCTTCAAGAAGAAATCAACATAACCCTAACCTGCTACCGGTACGTTCAGGCATACAATCGTTCCAGAGTGGGAAGGAGAATACAAAGTAGTTGTTGCGTTTGCGACGACATCAGAAACCTGCACTCTCACGAGCGGAGACTAAAGCCTCTAACAGCAATCAACTTTCCCTTTTTTTATAATCCTGCCGGGGTATTTCTGGCGGTTATGCTTTTGTATCCAGCTGCTGTCCTGGTGATATGCATAGTTTGGGCTGAGCAACTCTGGAGAAAGAAGCCTGTTTTGCGGTTTTCCACTCAAACCACATGTGTTTGGAGCAATAGAGGTAGGCAAAAACGCTCATATTTCGTGGTTCCTAATATACAGAGTGGCAAACTCAGTGATGCTGGTGATATTCGTATTTACAGCATTTCTCTCCATCACCACACTATCTGCTTCTCCTGAAGAACCTGGAAAAACTATGCACCGAGAAAAGTAGCAGTGTAGAGGTAGCTTGCTGAAGACAAGGCACACAACTGATAGACAGAAATACGTTGCCCTAGAGTGAAGTGTGAAGCAGCAGTCTGGCGCGGATACAAAAGCATACCCTGAAATCCGAAGGCGACGCTGATGAACAGAAAAGCGTAGAAGGGGTTCACTCGTCTGTTGGGTGTTGCGTTGGTTGTGCAGTTTTGTGTGTTTGTGCAGTTTTTGTGAGAGTTGGCGGATTTTGGGTTTTTGCGGCGGTTTTTGGGCATGTGTGGAGATTTTCGTAACTAGTTTTAAGAGGCCACGATATTCTGGGAGAAAGCATAAATGCATATACGGCTTATCCTTATTGGATACCGACGGATAATAGGGGATAGTTGATTGAGCGAGGAAAAGTTGACGACGATTAAGATAAGACAAGGGACGAGGGACGCGTTGAAGAGTGTGGGCAAAAAGGGCGAAACCTACGACGAGATAATAAACAGACTCTTAGACAGAGTCCTCAGGAGAAAGAAAAGCCAAAGTTAAGAATAAACCTCGGAGAATATCCATTCTGGTTTTGTCAAGCTTTGGCAAAACTCACATTTTTACTGGGTTTGGGCTAGGTATTCTGTGCAAAAAGTTGAAGTTCTTGCCATAGGGCGTGGAAATAGAATCATGAAAAAGTGGGGAGCGATGCATGTTTTTACTGGGAGATTTTTTCGGCTAGGTTCAGGAAGACGCATCTGTCTGTGACGTACCACATGCATTTTGATGCCAAGCAAGCCACCGCCATCCCCCTGCCCATCGTCAGAGGACAGTTTTTGCGTATCTGTCTCTTAGGGTCATAGTATATCTCGAAAATTTTCTTCACGCGTTTTGGGGCACCCTTCAAAGAGACTCTTTGGGATTCCAACAGGGGCATTAGGTCGGTGAGGCTAAGTATGCCTACCAAATGGTCTGCGTTCGTCACAGCCAATTTCTTGATCTTTGCCTTTATCATCATCTGCGCTGCCTGCGTTATTGTTATGTGAGGTCCTACTGTTACGAGTGGTTTTGACATGACTTCGCGTACTCGGGTTTTCTCTGGGTCTCTTCTCTTGAAGACCACTCTTTTTAGTATGTCCCTTTCGGTTAGAATCCCAGCTGGTTTTCCAGCGTCAGTGACTATGATGCAGCCTATTTCGTTTCGGTTCATTATTTCGGCGGCTCTTAAGACCGTGTCCTCTACGCTTGCTGTTTTCACGTTTTGAATCATGATGTCGCGTATTTCTGTGGGCATACGTCAGACCTGTTTCGAGCTCAATTCTGTTCTGATTCTTGGTTTGAAATAGATTATGAATGTGAAATTCAGATGAAGCCTACTAGTTGGAAACTCGCCTCTGAGAAAGCTCTTTTGAATGCCATGCTCTCCGTGGAAAAACATAATTTTTCAATGTGACAACTAATACTGAGCGTGTCTGCGGTGCAAAGTCCTCTAAAGTTATCTGACTTAAGGAAATGGCGCAGGAGGGGGTTCTACAGCGAGACAGTCCTCGTTAAGAAACTTCAAAGGATGGGCTACAACGCTGTGAGAGTGCCCGTGAGCAACCCGAGCCTCAACCCTCTACCCGATGTAATCGCCCGCAAGGATGAACAAGTCTACGCTTTCGAAGTGAAGAACGCCCGCTACTACGCCTACTTCCCGAAGAAACAAATCGACAAGCTCTTCAGGTTTCTCGACGAGCTCATACCCCTCCCCCGAGGGTCCAAGCACGCCCTCCTTGCAGCTCATCTGGGAAAAAAGTGGGTCTTCCGGCAAATACCCTGGGAAGACTGGGAGAACCTTCCCGACCAAGAACGCCTAATAAAGAGCGATGAGGGAAACTTCAAACCGTAAAAGGGTGGAACGATGAAACGGCAGGAATGGTACACTTCGCTCTTCGACGAATTAGGCGCTTATTGGACTGAGATAGCGGATGCTCGCAACACAGAAAAGGAAGTTATGCTCATTGAGAAGACTGCAAGGACAAGAGGTTTGACGCTGGACCTTTGCTGCGGAACCGGCCGCCACTCAATCCTCCTAGCCAAGAAAGGATGGAACATGGTAGGACTGGACGTTTCAACTAACCTTCTTAGAACTGCTAAAGAGAGAATGACAGAGAGTGGCGTTCACTTCCCCCTCGTGAGGGGTGAAATGTGTCATCTACCCTTCAAGGCTGAAGTCTTCGCTGCAACAATAAACATGTTTACCAGCTTCGGCTACCTGCCCTCAGAGAAGGAAGACCTGAAGAGCCTCAAGGAAGTCGTGAGAACGCTTAGTTTAGGTGGGCTATTTTTGATTGACATCGTGAACCGCGAACACCTCCTGCGGGTCTTTCAGGAAAAAGACTGGGGTGAATTCCTGAGTTTTTACATGCTCGAAACCCGCACCCTAGACGCTGGGCGGTCGAGGCTCTACTCTCAATGGATACTTATCGAGAAGAACAGTGGTAAAACGGGAACCTTCGACCACAACCTGCGACTGTACTCCCTCCCTCAACTGCAGAAGATGCTCGCAGAAGCAGGGTTTATTGTTGAGAAAGTTTACGGAGGCTATGAAGGACAAGAATATAGCCAAGACTCTTCTCGCCTGATAGTGTTGGCAAAGAGGAAAGGCAAGATATATTGAAAGGACAGTTTTTAGCATTTTCCTATGTAAATCGCATGATATCTGATTTATATAGCGGCACTGTTTTGCGTTATCTATGTCAACCTGCCGTCGCAACAAAGCTTTCAGGCTGGATTTTGCCTGTAATCAGTTATTTCCATATCTATCTTCTTCAGTTTTTGAGAGAAATGTGTCAATAAATCTACGTGGGCTGGCAGTTCATTTAAAAAGCTTTGCATTTGCAGCACGGGAACTATGGGCGTGTCGCGGTAAAATTTGAAAGGACTTGGCAAGAGAGACAGAACGATGGGGATGACCTTCGCATGGTTCCAGCTGCCAATTTCGATTTTAACATGGATGCGGGGCAGAACATCTGCGAAAGCCCCGGTCCTCTCTACGTGTTCCTCCACAGTCTTCACGACAGATGCCCTCGTCCAACTGTGCCCCCAGTGCTTGCAGTCTACTGAAGCTATCGTGGGCTGCTTGAAGGCTAAGAGATCGATTTCCCACCGTTTTCCATCCCTTTCTCTAAACCTGAAGTTCTTGATGACACGGTAGTCGTAAGCCTCGAAGGCTGCGGTTGCGATGCTCTCAAACTCCTTCCACTCCAGCAGTCTGCAGACACTCTCAGAGTCAGCGCCCAGTTCCAGAGCATGCACTGCGACCTTAACCCGCTGGTCTGGAGACGCCTCGAGTACTTTTCCTCTCCACTTGATAAGAGCGCCGTCTGCAAGCTTTCTCAGAATGTTTTCAGCCATCTCAGCGGGGATTCTAGCGGCTTTGCCCACCAGGGAATAGTCTACTGGTCCATTCTTAGTCAGTTTCAGCACGGTGGTTAATATTTCTCGTTCAGCACTCATCGTATTAGGCTAATATTAGAGATGTCTTATGCTTTTCCGTGAAACCTGTTCTGCCAACTACAGTTGAAGAAAGTAGAAAAAACCAGCAGAGTAAGAGTTTTCGGACTTGTTTGAGGGAATTGTCACCCAACACACACATTCACGAAGCCTCTTGAAGCAAGCATTTAAATCATTATCCCTAAAAACTTGTTGTCGAGGAGCCTTGATGAATGCAAGGAAATTACACTTCTAAAACTGCCAAATCGAAGCAACTTCATGAACGAGCCAAAAGGGTTCTACCTGCAGGAGTGTCTTATTTTATCCGCCACTTTGAGCCCTACCCCTTCTACATCGACTGGGCAAAGGGAAGCAAGATTAAAGACGTGGACGGTAACGTGTACATTGACTTCTGGATGGGACACTACACCCACATTCTGGGGCACAGCCCCGAGAACATCGTAGAAGCCGTCAAGAAGCAGGTTGAACATGGGACCCACTACGGTGTATGCCACGAACTCGAAATCGCTTTGGCGGAGCAGGTTGTTAGGATGGTTCCGAGCGCTAAGATGGTGC
>CAZPDY010000103.1:0-5178 GCA_964585455.1 uncultured Candidatus Bathyarchaeia archaeon
CTTGAACATAAGTGGTTGAGTTTATGTTGGCGTGAATTTTTGGGTGGGGTTTTCTCTTAGAATTTTCTCGAGTTGTTGCGTGTTTAGTCCCGTGATTATGTCTCCGTAGATTTCGCATTTAGTTTTGCTGCCCATTTGTCGTGGGCTGCGGACGAGGATTTCGGCTTTGCTGTCTGAGGGCAGTTTTGCGTAGATGTGGGTGGTTTCTTGTTTTTCGCCCTTTTCTGTGACTGTCTGGCTTTCAGCATGCGTTATGGAATAGTTGTTTTTTTGAAGCACCAAGCTGACTTCTTGCGGGTTTTGGGCGCAAGTGATGATGTCGATGTCGCTATTTTGGTGAGCGGTTCCTCGCCACACGCTTCCGACTAGAATCGGGCTGTATTTTTTGAGGGTTTGCATTATTCTAAGAGCTTCTCGCCTCATTTGCAGAAGCCTTTCTTGCCTAGCTTTGCCCTCTCTGTCTTCGGCGAGGCAGTCGAGTTCAATGGCTATTTCATGGTTGCTCGGAAGAACACGAAAACCCAGCGTCCTAGACGCTCGTAGCTTAGCTTGCTTGTACTCTTTTTCCTGCCCCGTGTATAGTAATCCCGCAGCCTCTTGTGCAACCCGCTTCCGTTGGTCCTGTCGCTGATTGGGGGTCACAAAGCTTCCCACGCCATAAATAGGATAAGTTTACGTGGTGGCTGCAACGACCATCTCAGTGGGTTGAGAAACTAGTTTGGATTTTCTTATGCCCACGTGGCGCAGTGGCGAAACTTTCTTAGCCTCGTTGTAAATGTCTGACGCTATTTTACCCAACACTACTTCTTGTGCAAACTGGTCGAAATTGAGGGCAGTGGCTCTCTCCTCGGCAATCCGTTTCATGATGTTTCTCACGGCTATCTCTTGAGACGTCTTCACACGAGTCAAAGTGAAAGCGCAAACCGCGACCCTGACTCTAAAACCATCCTTTGTCTGGATGTTGATAACCATGTCGACGCGGGTGGTTCTTCGGCGAACCAAACTGCGCAAATAATCTCGACTGTACTCATGACCCTTAAACACCGTCTTCGCTGTCTTTCCGTCTATCTCTATGACTTGGAAATACATTTTGAGGTATTGGTGTGCAAAGTCGTTGGTGATGTCGTAGAGTGTAGCGTCGATGATTCTGCCTACGAGTTTCTTGGGTTCGTCTGAGGGTACAGCGCCTAATTCGACGTTGCCGAAGTAGTTCGGCGCCATGACTGTGTACCAGTCTTTGCTGCGCCACTTGTCGCGAACACGTTTCCCACGCTTAGACACGTTTTCAGACCTCGTTGCGTCTGGAAAATTCAACATCCGAGTATTAAAGGATTTAGTGCGCCTCCAGCCGCTCCAGGCCGTCCATGTACTTAGTCAACACTTTGGGGATAACGACTGAGCCGTCCTTCTGCTGGTGCTGCTCTAGAACCGCCAGCATCGTCCTGCTCGTCGCTATGGCAGTGTTGTTCAGCGTATGGACGAAGCCCTTGGGCGCCTGTCCTTCCTTCTCTCGATAACGAATGCCTAAGCGTCGAGCTTGGTAGTCCGTGCAGTTAGAGTTCGAACCCACTTCACGGTAGACTCCGTCTGCCATCCAGAGGTTAACGTCGTAGGTCTTCGAGGAAACCGTTCCAATGTCCCCGCTGCAGAGGGCGACAACCTTGTAATGGAGTCCGAGTTTCTGGTAAAGCTCCTCGGCATTCTGCTGAAGCTCCTCATGCAAACGCCACGAGTCTTCTGGAAGACAGAAGATGAACTGCTCCACCTTGTTGAACTGGTGCATCCTGAACAACCCCTTAGTGTACTTGCCGTGAGCACCCACCTCCCTTCTAAAGCAGGAGCTGACTCCCACGAGTTTGACGGGTAAGTCATCTTTCAGCAAGACTTCATCCATGAACAAAGCTGCAAGGGGGTGCTCCGCCGTGGCAATCATGTACAGATCCTCGTTCTCAACCTTGTACATCACGTTTTCAAAGTCAGCCAAGTCGGTAACACCTTCATAGGGCTTCCGCTTAAGCATAAACGGCGGCTCGACGAGACGATATCCCTTCGTACGTAATGAGTCTATGGCGAAGCGCTGCAGCGCCAAGTCCAGCAGCACCAAATCGTCCTTGATGTAGAAGAAACCGTGACCCGCAACCTTGGCACCCCTTTCATCATCAATCAACCCCAAGCTCTGTGCAATCTCCAGATGATTCTTGGGTGGTTTGAAGTCGAATTTAGGAGGCCTGCCCCACGTCTTGACCTCCACGTTGTCGTTCTCATTCTTTCCGAGGGGCACCGACTCGTGGAGAAGGTTAGGCAGCCGCATCAGCACGTAGTTGACTTTCTCCTTATGCTGTTCTACCTGCTGCTCTAGAGCAACTAATTCCTCGTCCAACCTCCGCCCCCTCTCAATCTGCGCCTCGACATTTCTTCCAGCTTTCTTCAAAGTCGCAACCTCGTTAGTCACCTGCCGTCTCTCATGGCGGAGTTCGTTGACTTTTGTAAGAAGCTTACGCCACTCTTGGTCGTGGTCGATGAGGCTGTCGAGCATCTTCAGCTTCTCCGGGTCGCCTCGCATCTGAAGGTTTTGTCGCACGACTTCTGGTTGTTCACGAATCAGTTTGATGTCCAGCAAGGTTGTCCGACGCTTCCCTACGTGGAATCAGCCTATTTAGCCTTATGTGCTGTTTTTCATCTCTAAATAGCTTTGTCTCTTTTTCTGATAAGACTCGTTGAGACTCTTTCTGATTGAAAAAGGGGGACGATGGAAAGCCTAAGGTTGGCTTTATTTCTTCTTTTTCGTTGCTTTCTTCTTTACTTTCTTCTTAGACATCACGTTCTACTCCCGATGCTCTCCTTAACCTCTATCCATCCGTCTCCTTCTAGTTCTTTCCATTTCCGACGACTACTCATACAGTGTCTCTACAAAATTTCTTTTATTGACTGTAAAACATATATATGTATTTCGTTTCCCAAAAAAAGTCCAAAATGGGCGCTTTTTCATGAAACAAGCCAATTCTCAACCCTTTAGATTTGGCGCGAGAAAGAAAGCGGAATATTGCTGAGTGACTGTTCTACAGGTTTTCTTGAGGTAGTTGCTGAATCAGAGGAATATCCGAGAATTTGTCAAACCGCGCTGATGAATCGTTATTTTGAGGTTTTAACGGCTTCAAACGTTTTCTCAGCCACTGAAACGCATGCGAGCAGGTCGTCTAAGGTGGCTATGAAAGTCTCCAAAGATTTCTCACACCATACGCGAGCGAGCAAACGACAACCGTCCTTCGCTGTCTCAACCGTCAAGCCTTCAGGCACTTTAACATTGTCGGGCGACACCGCCTTAACCACAGCTTGCGCCTCGTCCTCGTCTTCGTAAACGAGAACGAGCTCAGCTTCCAGCCGCAATCTGCTCCATCCGTTTCTTGACCAACTCGTCCACCAACTTAACAAAAGCGTCCACATCTTTAGTTGGGACTTGCGCTCCCGCGGCGATGTCGTGTCCGCCGCCCTTGCCCTCGAACTTCTCCGAGGCTACACGCATTATCTCGCCCAAGTCCAACCCCTTACTCGTGAGCATGTCCAAGGTTCTAGCCGAAACCTTCACTACATCCTCGTCGGCAACAGCAGCATAAGCGATTATCGGCTTCTCAGGCTTGGGAAGGCTCGTCGAGAGGATGGAGGAAAGTGTGCCGATTACTTTCTCGTTTATGAAGTCTCCGCCCCGAACCACGTAGATGCTCTCCAACTCGTCGACTCGCCCGGGCTCCTCCATCAGCCAACTCAAATATTTCGTAATGGTTCGCCTGTACTCCTCCAACACCGCTTCAGCCTGCTCTAAAGCGGCGCCTCGGTCTCCCATGCAGATGGCAACGCCCAATCCCGCCTTCTCCATCCGCCCCGTGCCGTTCAACAAGACCGAGAACTCCCGCGCGTCTCTGAGGGGAGTCCACGGCTCCTCATGCTCGAGTGTGTATACCGAACCCACCAGATTCAACACGTCACTCGGGTAACCCTTAGAAATCAAATGGTCTGAAAGCGCCGAACACAGCTGCCGTTTCTCCTCCTCAGAAAGGTCTCTTAGTGCTCGCCACTTGTCTCCGTCTTTCGGTTTTATACCGAGGCTGACGAGGAACGCCAGGCTCTTGTCCTCTTCACCACTGATGCCAGGAAGGAAGGGGCTCGTGGTGTAGGACAATGCCTTGTGTATGGGGCGGGTTTCTCTGCCGAAGAACATGAGGTCCTTCTCAACCTTCAAGAACCCAGCAGCCACAGCATCAGCCACAACCTTCTCGTTCAGTCCCCCCAGAGCCCTCTGCTCATACTTGTCCTGCAAATCACCCAACGCGCCCACCACCGCCGTTGCAGCCAGATCCCTGTTCCCCTCGTCCAACGCACGCGCCACGAAATAGGCTACTCCGGCGCCGCTAACATCCTTAGAACCGTCAACCCCACGCAGGTGAGGGTTAACTTGAAAGATGTTGGGAGCGGCGTCGCCTATGGGTTGGTGGTGGTCTAAGATGACTATCTGATGATTCGAAAGGTGTTCGTTTAAGACGTTCAAGTAGCCGCTGCCCAGATCGGTCAGTATGGTAAGCGTAGGCTTGTCAGAGACTATGTCGGCGACGATTTTTTCGTCCACCCACTGCTGAATCCTCACGCGAAAGTTGGCTCCGAGCCTCCACAACGCTTTGCCCACAACGCCCGCTGCAGCCAGCCCGTCGGCGTCTAGGTGGGAAACCACGTGAATGAAGCCTTCCTTCTCGACGCATTCAGAAATAAGCCTCGCCGCTTCAGAAGCATCGGTTGTGAAGGCTTCCAGAGCGTTTTCTTCTATCGCCATGTTCACCCCAAGACTAGACGACGGAAGCAGCCTTGGGCTCGTATTTCCAGTCAGAAGCCAACACGCCCTTGTGCTTATAATACTTGGACAGCTTGTGGATCTTAGCCTCCAGAACCTGCAATGACCGTTTATTAACCAAATCCATCTTGTTCTTCTCTAGATGTGTGGAAAGCCCCGCAGCCTTCTTCAACAGCATTTCGAGGTCTTCTGGAACAGGCGGCGCCATGTCCGCTTCTGCCAGGATGCGACTGATGCTCTTCCCCGTTATGGGTTTTGTTAGGGGGATGCCGTGTTGGTCTCGCAGTATGGCGCCTATCCTGCTGGCTGAATTGCCCTCTCTAGCCAACTTGATGACC
>CAZPDY010000104.1:0-5162 GCA_964585455.1 uncultured Candidatus Bathyarchaeia archaeon
ATCCTGGAATGTGGAAGAAGGGATTGCCCAGAATTCTTGGAATCAGGGTGGAGGCTTTTCCTTTCTCCAAGAAGAAGAGGAACATACAAGCCGAGGCAGCGGCAGAGACCATAACAAAAGAGAAGCCCAACGTTGTAATTTTCGGAGCTAGTCTCCTTCTCTTTCCTCACCCAGTCCGAGAGGTGGCAAAGGCGGCGAAAGCAGTCGGAGCTCACGTGGGGTTCGACGGCTCACACGTTATGGGTCTGATAGCTGGCGGAAGATTCCAAAGCCCCCTCCAAGAAGGCGCCCACGCTCTTTTCGGCTCAACCCACAAAACCTTCTTTGGACCCCAAGGAGGTATCATACTAGCCGACAAAGAATATGGAGAAGTCATGAAGGAGAAAATTTATCCCACCTTTGTGGATAACGCTCATTGGAACCGAATAGCCGCACTAACCCTAGCGTTGGCTGAAATGCAAAAGTTTGGAAGCGCCTACGCCGAACAAGTCATCCGCAACGCCCAAGCCCTCGCAAAAGCACTAGACAATTACGGGTTTCCTGTGGTGGGCGCCGAATTTGGCTACACAAAGTCGCATCAAATCCTCTTAGATTACGGAGGATACAAACGAGGACGAGAAGCCGCTGAGCGTCTTGAGAGGGCGAACATAATCGCTGACTGCGGAGTAAGGCTCGGCACCTGTGAAGTAACTAGGCGAGGAATGAAGGAGGCTGAGATGGGGCGAATCGCAGAGCTGATGAAGCAGGTAAGCATCGACGGAAAAGCTCAAGACAAAGTTAAACAAGACGTCATAAGGTTGACAAAAGAGTTCAGAGAGACAGAATACTGCTTCTCGCAATAAGGCAGGAGAGAAAAACATTCTTATCGCCGTGAAAAGCTTAGTTCTTCCAAAAACTGTGGGCTCACATTGCAATCATCCATTCCCGAGAAGCTATTGGAGCAGCTTAGAACACAAAAATACCACATGGTAGGGCAACACTCGGCTGTCAAGCGTTGCAGATGGCTTTACAACACGTTAATTCACGACCAACCCTGCTACAAACAGAAGTTCTACGGCATAAAGACCCACCAATGCATCCAGATGACGCCCACGGTCTTCAGCTGCACGATGCGATGCCTGTTCTGTTGGAGAGCGCAGAGCGGAGACAACGGTCTAAAGTGGGAAGAGACAGCACTGCCAACGTGCGACGACCCAGAAGACATCGTGGAAGGCTGCGTTAAAACGCAGAATAGACTCTTAAGCGGGTACAAGGCAAACCCAAAAGCAAACAAGGAAAAATTCAGAGAAGCGCTCACCCCGAGACACGCGGCTATAAGCCTCACGGGAGAACCGACGCTCTACCCACGCCTTGGAGAGCTGATTAAAGTCTTCCACAAGAGAGGCTTCACGACGTTCTTGGTGTCCAACGGCACCATGCCAGAAGCTTTGGCTAAGCTGAACGAAGAGCCCACCCAACTCTACATTTCCACGTGCGCCCCAAACAAAAAATCCTTCCAAGAAACGTGCCGACCACAAGTCCCGAACGCTTGGGAAAAGCTGAACGAGACTCTCGCTTTGTTGCCGAGCTTCCGATGCCCCACGGTCATGCGAGTTACTCTGGCGCGACACCTCAACCTTAAACATCCAGAGCTATACGCCAAGCTTGTCGGGGAGGCTAGTCCGACTTATGTGGAGCCTAAAGCCTACATGCACGTCGGGTTTTCGAGGCTGAGACTCACGTATGCGAACATGCCCTCTCATGAGGAAATCCGAGACTTTGCCGCTTCATTAGCTGAGAACACGGGCTACAGAGTGCTCGACGAGTCTAAGGAAAGCCGAGTAGCCTTGCTCAGCAGACTAGAGAAGCCCATCAAACTGAAGAGTATATAGGATAGATTAAGAATTGACTGCGGTACGTGTGCAAAGCCTTTTAAGACCACGTTATGAATCACCCTTGAAAGCAGTTTTGGAGTTTATGCACGTGTCGCTGAGCAAAATTCTGAACAAAATCGAGAGAGAACTAAGCGAACGGAAAGAGGTTAAGGACGAGCTTTACGATGCGATGCGGAAGGCAACACGCCTCTCCAAACAAGCAATCTTCTCGGCACACAAAGGACAGCTTAAGGAAGCTAAAAGACTACTCAACAACGCAAGAGTGCTGTTCGGCAAGCTTGACGCAGTCCCCGAACCTCATCGAGAACTGGTCCACGCGGGCATCGTCGACTCCGCCTTTCAGGAATATGCCGAAGCCCACATCTTCCTAAACCTCGTCGAGAAGGGCACGTTTGTCACCGCCGAGAAAATCGCTGTTCCTTCGACTTCGTATTTGCTGGGACTAGCAGATGTGGTCGGCGAACTCAGACGTAGGGTTCTAGACTTGTTCAGAGGGGGAAAAGTCAACGAGGCTGAGAGAACCCTAGAAACCATGGAGCGCATCCACGACGAGCTCATGAGCATGGATGAGGCGTTACATGCTCTCTCTGAGTTGAGACGGAAGACTGACGTTGCGAGACGACTCATAGAGGTCACCCGCGGAGACGTTACGATCGAAGTGCGCAGGAATTCGTTGGAGCGTTCGATCGAGAGGCTTGAGAAAGCCATGAAAGCCGAGAAGACTTAGGGTAGCCCAGCTTGTTACGAAAGCCCGAAAGCGAGAAGGTTTCAGGACGGTTCTCAGTCAAGAAAGCTCACGCCGCCCAGCTCAAAACATCCAAACACATTATTAGACGAGACAATCTTCCGAAGAAAATACGTCGCGTTGCAGGGGTAGACACCGCCTACACCAAAAAGTATTCAATCGGCACAGTAGCGGTTGTCGATTATGACTCGCTCTCTCTAATCGAATCAAGAACAGCTTGTGTTGAAACTGAGTTTCCCTACATTCCAACACTGTTGTCTTTCAGGGAGATTCCACCAACCGTTGCAGCCATCAAGAAGCTGCACACACAACCAGATGTTTTTTTGGTCGACGGGCAGGGAATATTGCATCCTTACAGACTGGGGTTCGCCAGCCACTTGGGACTCGTTCTCGGCAAGCCGACGATCGGAGTCGCAAAGAGCCCGTTAATGGGGCAGGTTGGCTTATTCAACGAGGAAAGCTGGGCACCCATAATCGACAAAGAAGAAATCGTCGGAGCCGCCCTCTTGACTAGAGAGGAAGCAAAGCCCGTGTACGTGAGCATTGGGCACATGGTTTCGTTGAAGAGAGCCATAGAAATAGTTAAACATTGTAGCCCAAACCATCGAATTCCAGAACCCATCCGCTTGGCACACGGTCTGGCCACGAAGGAAAAACGGAAAATTCAAAACATCGAGTAAGTAATAGAGACATGGGATACGTTTTGAACGCTCGTCTAAGACGCGTTTTAGACCTGATAAAGGATAAGAGTCTTCGAATGAAAGTTGCAGAAATAGTCGAAAACCCAAGAGTCGAGATTGGCGGCACAGTCTATTCGGGACTGCCCCTCGAAACCTCTCCTGCAGGGTTGTCGCGTCATCACAGCTATCCTGGAGGCTTCGTCGAGCACGTAGTTGGCACTGTTGAGACTGCCCTGACGCTTTGCGATGTTGCGAGGAAGGTGTATGGCGGCAAAGTGAACCGCGACCTCGTGCTGGCAGGCGTCTTGCTGCATGACATCTTCAAACCGCTAACTTACCAGACG
The DNA here is from genome assembly GCA_964585455.1 of uncultured Candidatus Bathyarchaeia archaeon. Taxonomy (GTDB): domain Archaea; phylum Thermoproteota; class Bathyarchaeia; order Bathyarchaeales; family SOJC01; genus CAYGVX01. Next base: position 3,644 of record CAZPDY010000104.1, read on the forward strand.
GAGGGCGAAGGCTACTATTCCACTACAGCCCTCGGTGAACGCTTGGACCATCTGACCCTCGTCACAGCCGAGTTGATTCGAAGAAACTTCCCCTTGGACTTGATTCACATAGTCTGCGCTCATCATAGAGGCGAAGCAGGACCGATGTGGCCGAGAACTGTAGAAGCGTTAATCTGCCATCTTGCAGACCAAGCAGACTCTCAACTGAACGGCGAGGTGTTGCGGGCTGCAAAGTATCTCTCAAGAAGAGCTGGGGGCGAGGAATTGCCATTGTTGACTTCGAAGGAAGCCTTCGAGATTGTCCATTCGAAGACGGTCGAAGGATGGGAAGGAGTGAACGAAGCCGTAGAGAAAATAAGAAGAAAGAGGCTTCGTTGACTACAACTGAACTATTTTCGCTTCTCGAGTTTCTGTGTCTAATAGCGCTATTGTGGGTTTTCCGCTCAGGTAGCCGCATACCTCTCCAGGGTTGATTACCGTTGTTTTGCCCTTTTTGTAGATTCTCGCCTCGTGCAAGTGCCCATGAACCACCACGTCAAAACACTCAGCGTTCACGAGTGACTGCAAAAGCTCTCCTTCACCATGCAGTAAGGCGATTTTCAACCCATCAGCCGTGACTTCGGCGAAGTCGCCTCGAATCTCAGCCCCTTCAACGTCGGCGAATCGCTTCCTCAAGAGTTCGTGGTCGCCGTCGTTGTTTCCAAAAACTCCTATTAGCTTTGCCTTCAACTGTCTGAAGCGCAACACTGTGAAGGGCGCCACGTAGTCGCCTGCGTGAAGCACCAACTCCACTCTTTCTTGGTTGAGCCTTTCAACTGCCCTGTCAACGAGGGGCAGGTTGTCATGCGTGTCTGCTATAATACCTACTTTCACTTTTTGCTCACCTATTGAAGGAGTTTGGCGCCAGCTTGAAAAGCTTTTTTCATCATAACTTCATCATCCTTGACTCCGCCGTAGCTTTCATCGCTGTGAGGGTATAGAATTGTTTCAGTTAGTTCTATGTTAGCCCACGTGAAGAACCCTTTTACAGTTTTCAAGATTGTCTCGAATTCCTGCTCCGCACCCGCCACTGCGATGAAAACTCCTTTCTTCTTTTTCTTAATCCTCCTAACAAACCCTAAACTTCCATCAGGAAGACTCACGTATGGCATTAGACAGTTAGAACGGTCAATCATTAATTTAACTTGGGCACTGACGGTGTCGAAGTAGACTGGAGAGCCCAAGACGATGGCGTCGCAGGCTTCGAGTGCATTGTAAATTCTTTCCATGTCATCTTTAAAGAAGCAGTATTCTGGGCGGGGGTCTTTGCCGCAGTCTTGACAGGGCTTTATTTCTAGGTCGTTAAGGTATATCTTATCAACTTCTGCCCCTCGGCTCTTCGCCCCTTCTAGCACCTGTTAGACGAGGAGGTCGACGTTTCCCTTCTTGTTTGGGCTACCGATTATTCCACAGATTTTCAAGCCATCCACTTAATTAGCAGTTTACTCGCCCTTGCTTCGGGTTTTAAGAAGTCGTTGAC
>CAZPDY010000105.1:0-5134 GCA_964585455.1 uncultured Candidatus Bathyarchaeia archaeon
CAGAAGCACCGACTAATATCGATCAGCGAGAGCAGGAGATTCGTGAAATGGTCGCCCTTGTTGCCGGGGTTCCAGAGTCATACGAAAACGAACAAAAACGAACCTCTGAAGCGTTTCTCTCCATAAAAGACCTGAAGATGCAGAGTATCTCTCTGAGAATTCAACATTCCGGGTCTCTCGAAGAGAGAGTGTTGGAGTACGTTAAACAATGCAAGGGTCAGATGGATGTTACGGATTGTGCGTTGAAACTTGGAATCCCCCCTAAGGAAGTGGAAAACACATTGGAAAGCCTCGACGCTAAAGGGAAAATAATCATGGAAAGGTGATAGAATAATGAGTGCTTCTCAAGAACTTGAAAAAGCAGCAACTAACTATGCATCCGAAGCCGTCAGACTCGATAAACAAGGCTCAAGGGGAATGGCGATCACGATGTACCAAAAAGCCATAGAAACCCTGCTGAATATAGTGCATTTGTACCCCGATTATGGTTTGAACAAGGTCTACATACAAAGGGCGATGGCGTACCAAGAGAGAGTCAAAGTGCTACAGGGCGGACTGCCCATAAGACCCGACATGGAGCAACCCCGCGAAGAAGCAGCAACCCCCGGAGAGGGTGGAAAAGCAAGCTACGATGAATTGATAGTTGAGGAGAAACCCAACGTTAAGTGGCCAGAAGTCGTCGGCTTAGAGCAGGCGAAGAAGGCTATAAAGGAAGCGATCGTCTACCCAGTTCAAAGACCCGACCTCTTTCCCCTAGGATGGCCAAGAGGGATACTGCTCTTCGGACCACCTGGATGTGGGAAGACTCTGCTGGCAGCTGCTGTAGCCACTGAGATTGACGGCACCTTCATATCGGTCGACGCAGCTTCGATAATGTCTAAGTGGCTGGGCGAAGCGGAGAAGAACGTGGCTCAGCTCTTCGCTTCATCGAGGAAGTCGGCTAACAACGGAAAACCCGCCATAGTATTCATAGACGAGTTGGACTCCTTGATGGGAAGGCATTCGAGCGAAGTCGGCGGCGAAGTCCGTGTTAGAAACCAGTTCCTCAAAGAGATGGACGGTGTCATAGACAAGGGCAAGAGCCTGCACGCCTACGTCATCGGCGCTACCAATCGACCCTGGGACTTGGACTGGCCATTCATTAGACGGTTTCAGAAGAGAATCATAGTTCCGCTGCCAGACCACCATGCGAGACTGCAGATGTTTAAGCTTTACACGAGCAACTTGAACTTGGACCCGCATGCAAGCCTTCACGAGTTAGCCAGGCTTTCTGAAGGTTTCTCGGGAAGCGACATAAAGGATTGCTGTCAGTCCGCTTACTTGCGTGTTATCGGCGAATTCTTCGAGTCGGGGAGGGCGAACGACAAGCAGGCTAAGCCTAGGTCAGTGACTATGGATGATTTCAGGCAGATACTAGAAGACCGGAAGCCGAGTGTTTCCCTTGAGATGGTTGCGTCCTACACGAAATGGTTTGACGCGTTTAAGGCACTCTAGTTTGGAAAATGGCTTTTGGGAGGCGTCGGAAAGGTTTGAAGAAATTTGCACCTTACTTGTATAACAGTAAGCGAAACCTCCTTTCTCCCTTCTGCAAATGTCTTCAGATCCCGAAAAAGCCTCTTAAAGCCTAATTTTTTCTCTCATCTTCATAGAGTTGGTGAGATTTCTAATTTTGACATGCGATTCATAAAGGCTAAGTCTCCGACACGTCAGAACAGTCCATGAGGCTACGTTTCCTCAGGATACGGTCATTGTTTGTTGCTGTGGGGTTGTCGGCTGAATTAGCCTGGGCGATAGTAGCCACTTTCGCCCTCATGTTCGTGGGAATCACGGTCGCGGCGCTGTGGTTTACCCACTCCTCCGAGAAGATAAAGAGTAGGGAGGAGATTCTGAAGAAGAAGATAGACGTGGTGGACAAGCACTTCAACGAGATGTTGAGGATCGAATGCCCATACTGCGGGACAATCTACAAAACAAACGAGCCCGAATGCCCCAAATGCAAAGCCAACACGAAGAAGATACTCTTCCCAGAGATGCCAGAATAATTTTCTGAGGAGTTTCATCTAAAGCCTTATTTTCCTTTCGACGGTGTCCACGAGCTTCTCGGGCTCTTTGACCACGTCAACAGTAGGAATGCCCAGCTTCTTTGCAGTCTGGGCTGCGGGACCAGTGAACGCTTATATTGTTTGGAAACATTTTGCAGCTTCCACCCCTTCTTCAAGAGCCTTAATCGCCACTATTTTTGGCACGGTCGACTGATGCTCAACCAGACTCCTGAAGCCTTCCAGGATTACGATGTCCGTGTTGTCTCGGCAGTTCTCTACGACTTCTCGAAGGCTCAGTTTTGACGTGTCAACCTTCTTTATGATTCCTAATTCTCTGGGCGCCACGACCACGACTGTCTGTGCCCCTGCCTGTGCATGCCTCCACGTATCCTTTCCCTCCGTATCCAGCGTAAAGCTTTTTTCAGAAACGTGTTTTACGGTGGCGACGCGGTAGCCTCGTTTCGTTAAGCCCTTGACCAGAGCTTCTATCGTCGTCGTCTTGCCCGACTTCTTGCTCCCAATCACCGAGATTACTAGCATGGAAACTTCCACGTTGCCGATGCACCTCTAAGGAACGTTTTTCGATTAAAACGTTTACTGTCAAAAAGGGCTTTATGGGCGGTAGCCGTCTAGGATGGCGATGGCTAGGACTGTGGCTATGATGTCAGCGGTCGTCCCAGGGTTGTACAGGTTGGCTTGGCTGCGGAGGTCGCCGTCGAATTTGGCGAGTCCTTCCCTTCCCTTCGAGGTGGTTAAGCCGCCTAGCCGTAACACTTCCTCTGCTCTCATCGAGACCTCTTTGGCTTTCTCCCAGCCGATTTTTCGAGCGATGAGGGTGTCGGGAACTGTTGAGAGAACTTTGAGGAAAGTGTGAATTATTGCAGTGTTGAGGTCGCCAGCCTTCTCGAGTTGCCGAGTGAAGTAGGGTAAGCCTGTCTCAAAGGTTATGGGATAGTTTTCCACCCACTCTCTCGAGATGGTGTCGTAGGGCGCTGAAATCTCGAAGATATCGTAGAGGGCTACGCCTTTTTCCAGAATAGTCTCTTTCGACCGGGGGTCGTTCACGTCGAAGGCTGGCGCCTTGCCAGCTAAACCCGCTGGGTTGGCGATGTTGATAGCTTCGTAAACCGCCACCGCATCCGACGGCGTGGTCGACTCCACGGCCAGCTTCATGTTTTCTCTAAGCCTTGAGAGGGAGAGTTTCTCTTCCTTGGCTAACGTCATGCCAGCGGCTACGGCTATCGGGGACAACAGGAGAACCGTGCCCAGTAGCGTGTTGCCCCCATGCTGCCAAACATCGACGCTCACTACTGCTTCTTTTACGATTTCGCCTATACCAACATCGTTTAACCCAATCCTTCCATCCGAAACCATAACACCCCGCCGTGCGGCACGTGCAAAGCTGGGTTCGACGGCAACCGCGGAAGCCAAAAAATGCTCATACTTCGTGCCACGGAAACCCGCTGTCCTGTTGACGTTGCCCGGCTTATGAGCACTGACTTCTAAGAGGATTGCCAGTTGGAGACAACCTGAAACATGCTTTGCTATCCCACTTTCATCGTGTTCCAAGGCTTTAGCCCGTTTAGAGACATGAAACAGAAGTTTTATTAACGTTGTGTAAAAAATTACACAGCGATTTACAAAACTACACAGGTGCGAAGGATGAAGACCTCAACTCAAAGCGTGGCATTCGTAGCTATTTTTGCCGCTCTATATTACGTGCTGTCTATCTTCACGCCTTACGTTCCTGCAGTTGGTGTTCCCGAAGTCAAAATAAGTTTAGAGGCCCTCTTTGCTTCCATTCTCGGTCTCATTTTTGGTCCCTACTTAGGCGCGTTAACAGCTTTCATAGGAGCCTCCGTAGCTTGGACACTGCCTCCAGGAAACATGAGTCCCTACGGGATGCCCTTCTTGCTGTCACCGCCCCTAAACGCCCTAGTAGTGGGTTTTGTATATTACAAAAAATGGAAAGCAGCTTTTGCAACGTTAAGCATCCTGATTGCCGCTTTTCTTTTCCTGCCGCCCTCTCAACCTCTGCCTGAAAACCTTTACGTAGGCATCGCGGTTATATGGGACAAGCTCATTGCGTTGTTTCTCATCATTCCAGCAGTTCTGATTGCTCAGAAATCCCTGTCGAAGAAGCAGGCGCTAAGCCTCTCTGGCACTGTTCTTGCAGTGATGACTGTTTTAGCCTTTTATTCTGTTTTTCAACTTGGGCTTCTTAGCATAGCAATCATACTTATTTCCGCGGTCTTGGCTTCAGGAATCATCTTTCTAACCACGCTTTTCATGGTTTACGGTGCTGTTTTCAGCGAAAAAACTGTCACGACTAGTCTGCTCTACTTTCTGCTCGCTTTCATCGGGAATCAAACTGATAACATGTGGGGTGCTGACATTTTTGCGGTTCCAGCAGTCTATGAAGGAATTTTCGGTTTGCCCTTGGACGTGGTTCGTTTTCTTTTTGTGGTCAGTCCCTTTGTTTATCCAGCTATCAGGCTAGTGCAAGCCATCATTGCAACTGCCATAGCTGTACCTCTGATGAAAGCGTTAAAGAATATTGGTTGGTTTTCGAAAGAAAAGAGCATTGAACCTACTCAATAGTTTAAATAGCAAAGCATGTTATGGCGCATGTATGGAAGCTCGTGAAGGCGACTTGCTCCAAACACAGGATGGGTTTTTGTTTGACGTTAAAGGGCTCGTCCATCCTCCAGACAAGGTAGTCGCCTTTCCACGTTTCATTCCAGACCCCCATGGAAACCGCGAAAGAAGAGGCATCGCTTACAAGAAGGTCTATTCTCTTTCCGAACGCTACGAGATTCTCGAAGAACGGTTGCCTCACTATCTAGTCCATGACCCCGTTTTTGGTGAGCGCCTCTGCGAAGTCCCCCTCGAAGACGTGAAGCATCACTACAATCCAGTCGACCGTTTACAGGAACTTCGGTCTAGTAGCCAATTAGACGAGTTGGAGGCAGAGGCTCTAAGTCTTGCCGAGTTTCTGCAGAATCACGCGAGCATTCCTTGGAGCAAGCTCGGCGTTTCAGGCTCACTCCTCGCAGAGCTGCACACGCCTAAATCAGACATCGACCCAATAG
>CAZPDY010000106.1:0-5082 GCA_964585455.1 uncultured Candidatus Bathyarchaeia archaeon
CTCATGGATTATGAAGGAAAACGCGAACACGACGGCTAGGGTAGAGAGAACCAAGGGATCTTCGTAAAGCTTTGGCTGCCAGTAGAAGGGCATCGAAAACCCTATGGCAAGAGTAAGCAACACGCCCACCAGAAGGTGCTTAAGCTCCGTCGTGCTGAACCACAAGACTCTGCCTTTTTTCTGTGGCGGCGTCATCGTAACCGTATACTGAAAAGAAGGCACAGCTTCAGGCGTCTTCAACGTCTTCAGCGTTTTCACAGACTCTTCTCTAGGCGCCTTAGCACGCCAATGCTCGGGGCACTCATGGTTCTCGGGCAGGCGATGGTCAGCGCAGAAGAATTCGCCACAGAACGGACATTTAAAGGGCATGTAAGTTTCAGCGTCGCATCGTTTGCATCTCACGTTTTCCGACACCTTTCGATTTTTCCATTCGGCTTCGTGGTTTATATGTCTGCTGACTTTAAAGCGTTCACCATACATTCCTGAACAAATCTTCTTTCTCACTGATGACTAAATCCTTGAAAGTAGACTCTTCACTGAAGGTTACTCGGTTTAAACCCTTAACGATGGCCACTGGCACTGCCTCTTTTCCCTGTCCCATGACAAGCTCCGTAGCGCTCGCTAACTCGTCGGCTACGGCGCTGAACTTGACCTGTAAAACATAGCCGAACAAATCCTTCGTGCCGCGGTAATCAAAGAAGGGAGCGATTCCCGCTAGACCGATTGCAAAATTGACTTGCCCCCGCCTGAAGGCTCGGCTGTAAGTGTCAGATATTATGACTCCAACCTTCTTTCCCGTAAGCTTCATTATGCGTGAACGTAGACACCTCGCAGATTCATCAGGGTCGAACGGCAAGAGCGCGTAACTGTTCACGCCTTCCACGTTTGATTTATCTATTCCCGCGTTTATGCTGACAATGTCTCGTTGGTCTTCGACGATGAGTATTTGCCTCGACGCTTTAAGAAATCGCTTCGATTCGCGTAAGACCAACTCTACGAGCCTAGGGTTTCTCCTCGTCTTCTTCGCAATCTCCAGCGCCTTTTCAGAAGGCGTCACCTCGTCCAGTTGAACTACACGGCCTTCCGCCTTGGAAATCACCTTCTGCGCCACGACCACGACGTCTCCGTCTTCGATCTCGATCTCGTTGTTCCTCGCTGCTGAGACGATTAAGCTGGCTAAGTCGTTCCCTGCGTTTATCATCGGAAGTCCTTCAAGCCCAAGAATGCTGATTTTCTTCACCATTCCAACCGGTCTCCATATTAGGAGCTTCATGCAACAATGTCGAGAACGTTTATTAGCTTATCTCCATTCTCAACAACCCTGAAAACTCATGGAGCAGAAGCTGAAGCTGAACCCCGATTCTACGCCCTTTAATCTAGAGAGCACGTTACAGTGTGGACAGTTGTTCAGGTGGGAGAAGCACGGTAACTGGTGGTATGGTGTCGTGGAACAGCGAGTTTTCAGAGTGCGACAGACAGGCAACATTCTCGAATTCGAGAACACAAACGTCGATTTCGTAAAAGCCTACTTCCGCCTAGACGACAACCTTCCACAGATAATCTCTGAAATCAGCCGAGACTCTCTTATGAAGCAGGCAGCCCAAGCCTTTCCCGGGATGCGCATAGCCAGACAGAACCCGTGGGAATGCCTGATTTCATACATCTGCGCCACCTACAAGAACATACCCGCCATCAAAAACATGATTCTCGAACTGTCAAAACGGTTTGGCGAGGAAACCGCTCTCGAAAGCCGTCGTTTTTACATGTTTCCAGAACCCGACGCGTTGGCAAATGCGACCATGAACGACCTTAGAAAATGCAAACTCGGGTTTCGCGCGAAATCAGTCCGAGAAGCAGCGAGAATGGTAAGCAGCAGCAGAATTGATTTTGAAGCGTTGAAGAAAGCTGATTACGAAACGGCTCGAGGCGAATTGCTGAAGATTCTCGGCGTCGGAAACAAGGTGGCAGACTGTACCCTCCTTTTCTCACTGGAAAAGCTGGAGGCGTTTCCCGTAGACGTGTGGATGAAACGTGTAATCCAAGAGCACTATGTTAACCATTTAGATGCGTCGTTTTTCGCGAAGCTTTTGGAGAAAAAGTCGCTCTCTCCGAAAGCCTATGAGGGCATAGGTTCCTTTGCTCGAGACTATTTTGGAAGGTATGCGGGGTATGCCCAAGAATACCTGTTCCATTATGCCCGAAGCAGAACGGCTTAAAGGTCCAGCCGCATGAGGGCAAAGTCTGGGTCTGTCTTCAATTCTTCTTTTACCTTGAACCCTCTTCTCAGATAGAACTCGATTGGTCCAGAGGGGTTGTTAGCCCAGCTCCTTCGAGCGAAGGTTTCTACAGCCTTAAACCCACGTCTCTTCAAGTCAGCAATAACTTCATTAAGAAGCTTTTCGCCCAAGCCTTTCCCACGCAAGCTTGCATCGGCGATGTAGAGGCAAGAGATGAAGGCAACGTTCTCTTCTGCTGTTCCCAGCTTTTCTGCTCCATATTCTCTAGCATTTGGCAACCCCTCTGCAGTAGAGTACTGCGCATAGCCCACAGGTTTGCCGTCCACGTACAGTATTTTGCCACAACTGCCAAAGGCATGCAACATTTTAAGAAACCAGGCGGCTTTCTCTTCTACATACCTTGCTTTCTCCGTTTGGGATGGCTGCTTGCCTCCTAGTGCTTCCCAGTAGAGGCAGGTTCTGCATGGCTCAGGAATGTCCTTCACGTTTTGTGGAGTAATGTCTTTGATTGAAACTTTCATGGTGGCTGTCTCTTTGAGCTCTTACGGGGCAGGCGGCGGAGGAGAGGGAGGGGCTGTTGCCGAAACAACGGTTGTTCCAGCAAATCGGTCCATTATCTTCTGGTGCGGGTCACCCGGAGTTGCCAAGCCAATTATCACGTCTAGAAGAAGTAGGATTGGGTGAATCTTGCTGATGTTCCTGATGAACGCTGCGTCCAAGGAAGGCTTCTGCCCATCGACTTTGACTGTCTTTAGGTTCATGATTCTCTTGCCAAAAGTCCATCCATACCAAGACTCGAGCAAGGCAATGTAAAGAACACCGATAACCCCGAAGAAGAAGGGTCCGACGAAGACGTCGAACACGAACCATGGCAAGCCTGCTGCCGCTGCGATTATCACGAAGGGTATGGCGATGATTGCCGCAACTATCAACGCACCTATGAACGTGATTATGCCGTCGATGATGAAGGCTACGAGTCTCCTTATCCAGTGGTCTTGAAGCCTGGAGTCGCTTCCGATTTTCTCAAAGCCGGTTGACATGTTTTTTCACGAGCAAATTGTTCTGTAGTCTTAGGCTATTTATCGTTTCTGTCCTTGATGGGAGAGAGGAAAAAAGGGAAACGTGTCTTAGCCTTTGACGACCGCTATTGGCAACAGTCGGACAACGCGTGTCGCTATGCCTACCTTGTCGCTTACCTCTGCCACTCTGTCCACGTCTTTGTAAGCGGGGTCGGCTTCTTCTGCGAGGACGACGGCACTGGCTGCTCTAACGACTATTCCGCGTTGTTCTAGAGCCTTCTTAATCTCGCCCCCCCAGAACCTTCGTTTTGCCGCCGTTCGACTCATCATCCTGCCCGCACCATGAGCGGTTGACCCGAAGGACACTGCCATGGCTTTCGCCGTGCCCACGAGAAGCCACGAACTGGTGCCCATGCTGCCTGGGATGATGACTGGCTGTCCGAAACTTCGATAGTCCACTGGAACGTCTGGGCTGTTGGGCGGAAAGGCTCTCGTCGCCCCCTTCCTGTGAGTCCAAACCTTCTTGCGTTGACCGTTGACTTGATGTTCTTCAACTTTGGCGATGTTGTGTGCCACGTCGTAGACCAGCTTGAGCCCGAACGTTTCCGCAGGCTTCTTGAACACTTCTTCAAAACTTTGCCTCACCCAATGTGTTATGGCCTGGCGGTTGACGAACGCATAGTTCACAGCGCACGACATCGCTTGGAAATATTCTTCAGCCTCCTTCGTATTTCCGGGTGCGCATGCGAGTTCTCTGTCGGGCAGGTTAATTTTGTATTTGTGCACAGCCCCTTCCATCACGCGGAGGTAGTCCGAGCAGATTTGATGGCCGTAGCCGCGGGAGCCGCAGTGAATCATGACCATGACTTGTCCTTCTCCGTTTATGCCGAAAGCTTTAGCCACGTCTGGGTTGTAGATTTTGTCTACTTTTTGGATTTCAAGGAAATGGTTGCCCGAGCCCAGCGTGCCGATTTGGTTTGAACCTCGGTTTTTCGCCGTGGTTGAGACTCTGTCGGGGTTCGCTGTCTTCATATGCCCCTTTTCCTCACAATGTTCAATGTCTTCTTTCCAGCCCATTCCCTGCTCCACCAGCCATGGAACTCCTTCTGCCACCAGCCTGTCGAGGTCGTTTGATGTAACCCGAAGATCCTTCCTGCGACTTCCTAAACCGCTGGGAACGTTGTTGAAGATTGCGTTCGCCAAGTCTGCAAGCTTAGGTCGGATGTCTTGTTCTTCGTAGTTGGTCGTCAGTAGCCTCACGCCGCAATTAATGTCGTACCCCACTCCACCCGGGCTTATCACCCCTTCTTGGTAGTCTGTTGCGGCGACGCCTCCGATGGGAAAGCCGTACCCTTCGTGGCCGTCTGGCAGGGTTATGGAGTACTTGTATATGCCTGGCAGGTGGGCGACGTTAGCGCACTGTTCTAAGGTTCTGTCTGTCTTCATTTTTTCCAGCAGTTCCTCGTCTGAGAACACAATGCCTGAAACGCGCATGCCTGGTTTGTATTTTTGGGGTATGCGCCATGAATAATTGTCAAGTCTTTCGAGGGGCACGTGAACGGATGAGCCGCCTCTTTCTTTTTCCTCCAAAGCTGTTTCACCACAAGTTGAGAGCGTAAAGCGGAATATAAGTAATTTTGGTGTACAAGCCAAAGATTAGCAGGCTAAGTCTGTCTTCCTTTAGACTTGAAGTACTCCATGAAACCCTGAATGTTCTGCGAAACGAGACCCTTCTCCATGATTGGGTGAGTCTTGACGTACTCTTTGACTTTGCAGTTTTTATCACTACATTCGCAGTGCACGACGTAAGTGTTGAAACGCTTCAG
>CAZPDY010000107.1:0-5080 GCA_964585455.1 uncultured Candidatus Bathyarchaeia archaeon
GGGGAAAAGTCGTAACAAGGTGGCCGTAGGGGAACCTGCGGCCGGATCACCTCCTAAGAAAAGCAGCTTAGCTCGTGGGTTGGAGGGGAAAGAAGAATGTGCGCGCCTAAGCCCAAAATACCATTCTCTGTTTTTGAGGTTGATTGACGTTGTGGACGTGAATACTTCACTAACATCATCACACTTCTGGATTGAGTTTTCGAGGCCGCAAAACCTATCAGCGTTTTCTGCTATTACTATCATTTAATGACCACGCAAAGATTCTGGAACTGGAATTTCTCTGATATCACGTATAAAGACACACAATATCTGACTCATTGTTTTCATCCATATCCAGCAAAGTTTATCCCTCAAATTCCACACAGATTGATTGAGCTATACGCTCCGGGAAAGAATGACAAAATTCTTGATCCTTTCTGTGGGTCAGGAACAACGCTGGTAGAAGCCAAACTAATGGGAAGGCCCAGCATGGGAATTGATACTAATCCGTTAGCTGTAATGATCTCCAAGTCCAAAGTCAATCCGATTAAAAAGAAGCAGCTTGAGAGATTTATATCATGGCTAGATCATTGGAAACAGAAGGAGCTAAAGACTCTCGATCCTCAGAAAATTTTTTTCCCTTACGACAGTGTATGGTTCAGAGAAGATGTCCTAGGGCAAATTAATCTGCTCATTGACAAAATAAAAGAAATCCAGGATACCAATACTCGAAATTTCGTGAAGGTTGCGCTTTCCTCCATTTTAAAAGGAGTTTCTAATGCAAGAATGGATAGAATCGTGCCAACCCTTCCAAAAAACCCTGTTTATACTGATCATAAACACTATGACAGAGTAGTTGACAATGATAGAAGAAACATCAACGTTTTTGCAAGATTGTCGTTACATCTCAGGTCAATGCAAAATCGTCTTGAACATTTCTTTTCGATTTCAAGCGACGCTGAAGCACTTGCTTATCTTGGAGACGCCCGTAAATTAGAAAAAATCCATTCTAATTTCTTGAAAGAGGGTCGAATTAAACTTGTTATCACAAGTCCACCATATTGGTCTGCATTCGATTATGAGAAAATTCATAGACTCTCCTTAGACCTGTTCAGTCTTAGAAGAACGAGCTTAGAAGCCGAGATAGGTCGGAGAAATTTTTTGCTGGAAATGGAACAAGTTTATGAACAAATTTCAAAGCATTTGATGAGAAGAGGAATTTTCTGCCTAATGATTGGACGATCCAAGAGTGGACTAAACAAAAGACTTGCAGACATGGGGTCAAAATACGAGATGCCATTGCATGATAAATTTACTCGCCGGATAAGTAATCACTCATTCTTTGTAAAGGGCATAAAATCAGAGGAGATACTTGTATTTCAAAAGAGCTAGAGGTTATATGATGCTTAGCTTGGCTTCTTTACACACTTCTCTAACAAGTCATACAAACGATGCCCGTATTTATGATATAAATGTTCTATATCTAGAAAGACCTCGGTCATAAACGTACCAGGGTTGTCACTAAATGAGGGGAAGGCCCCCTTTTGAACTTTCTCGTTTGTTATTTTCTCGCAGACTTTTCGCGCAATGATATTAATAACGAATATTTTGAGTGACCCCCAGCTGATGTCTTCGTGCTTTTTGAATGAAGGATGGGCTCTGTTAACGAGGATATAACCGCTTTTTGGATCATAGTCGGAAATCAGTTCTACTGTCTCCCAGTTTATGTAATCGAATCCGCCGAAAATGCCACGCGACTCCCTTTCACGTTCCTCAATTTTGACATTCAGATTTGCTTGCTTATCTCTGTAAGAGGCAATAATGAGAGCCGCCTCTCCAATGCCCTTGCCTTTCACAGGTATGTGTAATCTAGCAACTTTGTCGGCAATTGTATTGAGCTTTGGTGGGATTCTAATTTGAGATGGACAGTGGATCTTTGGATTCGCTGATGCTATAGAAACACTATGAGCTTCTTCGCGCTTAATTAAAGCAGCTTCAATTATCAAAGTCGCGTATTTTGTTCTTTTTTCGGATATCGTTATGTCACCGGGAATGAATGCGAAACCGTCGGCGGGACTTAATAGAGGATTCGGCTGGACATTTATGATCATTTCCGCGGGAGGAATTGCTTCACCCAATTTCGCTGTGACTTTGGCTTGAAGGCCGACCTCTCTTCCTACTATAACAACTTTCTCTCTTATGAGGGGTAACATACCTTTTGTTTTAGTGTGGTCTACGATGATGATGTTGGGGCTCACTTCAACCCTAGAATCACTACTAGTTGTAGTGATTTCGGATCGATCAAGAATCTTGTCTGGATTTATGCCAAGTCCAACTGCTGTAGGTTCATACTCCGGGACCTCTAAGCTATCATGGTAGAACCTGAAGTAATCTGGGTGTCTCCAACCTGGAGGCAGAGTGTCAAGTTCTCCTATCTCCCTTAATTCGCTTCTTGCAATCGTGTTAAGCTCTCTGAGAACTCTACCAAGCTCTTCTTTGGATTTGATAATGGGCTGCCTCAGTTTAACTTCCGCTTTCCTCTCGCGTTCTATTATTCTCTCGAGCTCTCTCCCAACCAATAGATTTAGTTCTTGGACGAATTGATGGCGCTTATCTAAGCCCCTTCTTCTTTCATCTACGATTGATTTAGTTTGATCAAGTAGTAGCTTAGAGAAATTTTCAATCTCCATTTCGCCAAAGAGTTTCTTTGCGTATGGATCGCCGTCGAATCCAAAGAGGCTACAATCAGCCACAGCATCTTCGTTATAGACAACAATTAACCCACCGTCCCTAAACTCTCCCGTCTGTGTTAAGTCTTTGTTCGCCCGTTTTACTGTTAGCTTAACGTGGTAACTCAAAAATTCGTATGGGATAACAAGTGTTTTCGGCAAAATCGTCTCTCCTTCGGGAGGAACATAGTTAACAACAGCATCTTCATTTTTATTGCCTTTCAGAATGATACGGTAGCGAGATGATTGGTTGATCTTCCTTAGCATGTAATGACGACACAGGTTTTTGTGTAGAGTCTTGAAATCTAGAACAGGGAGAAACTCTTTCGCAATGAAACCTGTAACAATTGTACCGTCTCCTTTTAAGCGTAAGCCTTTTCTTTCTTCTAACGTAACCATCTCATTTTTCCGCAAAAATTTTACCCATGGTTTCCCAGCCTTTCTATAAATCGTGCACTCATTCAGTTTACCTTCATGGATAGATAGAATTCTTGATCCTTGCATGGCAATACATACGTCTTTAAGTCCAATCCCAAGTGTCCCACGCACTGGAAGTCCTCGTGAGAGACCGCTCGTATCTTCACCATATTCGAGGGCTTTCTGGAACCTTTCAAAAGAAATACCTTCAGCCTCATCTTTTACTTGGATCTCTGCCCCTCTCTCAGATGGAAGATATAAGATTTCGATATTACCGACATGACTTGCGTTATGTGGACTGAGACGCTTGTAACTGTCCGTGCTGTTTGTTATCAACTCGACTAGGAGCCGTTCTATTGTTCCAATTGCAGCAACTGCACGTTGCCACCATCTTGATGAAATCTCTAAAGCATATTCTTCGGGTGCCATACCAACTCACCGGAACAGTTGTGCCCACCTCGGATTTCTTCTTACATATTCTAGAAATTCAACCAGTTTTGGACGATCTGCAACACTGGCATATTCAGAATATCTCATCAAATTTTGTTTTAGGATTTCAGGAGGAGTATCTCCTCTTCCCCTTAACATAATCCGTATCTCCATTTCTGAAATCTCTGCCGCACTTCCCATATTATATTTCAGAAATGCACTTGATGATTCAAGAAGATCAAGGAAATATCTTTCTTTTCTTAGAGGCAGTTTAGGGACAGTCTTTGAAAAGGTCATCTTTTTCGAAAGTGCAGTCAACACTTCATTAAGAACATCTTTACCTTTTGAAGTTAAGTGAAATGCACTTTTCATGTTGCCTGAGAGCCATCCTTTTTTCTTGTAGGACGCATGCATGATAGGATAGTAGACGGTTTTTGCATCTGGATATTCTGGAAAGCCTAAGAGAGAGAACCTTTTGGGAAATAATTTGTAAGCTCCAATAACAATTTTCTCGAAGGTTGGTTCCACATTGTTTTCCTCAAGATAACTGACAACATACAAGATAAGTCTATCATTGTCGATACGATTGTATTGATTTTCGTCCAGCGGGTTACACTTCTCAAGGAATTCCTTGTCGTTTTTAAAATCACTCAAAGCCCCTGACATTGTGGTGTCCCCCAAATAAATCTCTTGATTTAATATATAAATCTCATGCACTTGACTTTTAGAGTAAGGACTTTGTGATTGGCTCTAGACAACATCTTTCTGAAAAGCTTAATTTACCCACACACAAATCCTCATCCCGCCCTCAACATTCCTATTAGGACGGTCTAGTCTCTGCGCAGAGAGAGCACGCAAAAGCCTTAATACCCAACCCCCGAAATCTCAATCAAAACAACCGATGATCAACGATGCCCAACGAAGAAGAAATGATAGTCACCCCATGGGAAGTACGCGGCAAAATCGACTACAACAAACTCATCCAACAATTCGGCACCCAACCCATAACCCCCAAACTCCTAAAAAAAATCCAAAAACACACCGGCACACCCCTCCACACCCAACTACGAAGACGACTCTTCTTCTCCCACCGAGACCTAGACACCGTCCTCGACCTCTACGAAAAAGACAAAAAATTCGTCCTCTACACGGGCAGAGGACCCTCCGGACCAGTCCACGTGGGCCACCTCGTCCCGTGGATATTCACGAAGTATCTCCAAGAAAAATTCCGCAGACCCCTCTACTTCCAGATGACCGACGACGAAAAATTCGTGATTGAAGAGAACCTCACGCTTAAAGAGACAGTAAGCTTCGGCTACGACAACGCCTTGGACCTCATCGCCCTCGGGTTCAAGCCAGCGGACACGCACATCATCTTCGACGTCAAGGACATAGCCCTACTCTACGACGTCGCCCTCGAAGTCGCCAAACGCGTCACCTACTCCACCGCAAAAGCAGTCTTCGGCTTCCAAGACAGCACGAACATCGGATGGATCTTCTGGCCCGCCGTCCAAGCAGTCCCATGC
>CAZPDY010000108.1:0-5043 GCA_964585455.1 uncultured Candidatus Bathyarchaeia archaeon
GGCGCAGGTAGCGCTGCAGGATGTCTCATGGGACCGTTAATCGCGGAAAACTTCGGTTTCCAACTCATGTTCGTCGCCTCTTCTGTTTCCTTTCTTCTGAGTTTTGTTGCTTTCAAGAGATTCGCATAAAAAACACACCGTACTCCATCTGCCTTATGGTCAACTGCATCGCCCGTCGTGATTTCTTATATAGTGGTTTGAACAACTAATCTTGCGTCGTCCCACTGGGGGCGAATTGGATGAGATCTCCATAGTCGATGTATTAAAGTTTCTTGAGCCTCGTTAAGCTCATAGAGAGCCAGTTTCCTCGAGTTAAGTCATAGAATGTTCTGAGGGGTGATTTTAAACGATGAAGATTCGTAACATGACAGTAGAAGACGTCGACAGAGTAGCGGCGATGGTAGCCCTCGACCATGATGCTAATCGAGAGAAGGGTTACAAAGAAGCGAGGGAACACACTTTAGATCACTTGAAGATAGTGCCTCAACACTGTTACGTGTAGAATTAAACAACAAACAACTAATAGCTGCCATGGTGCTACATCCACAAGAAGAGGTCTTCGAGATTGAGGATTTTCATGTGGAACGGATTCAGCAGAACACAGAAGCATTGGAACTGCTAAAAGCTAAGTTGCTCGCATACTTGGAGATTGTTGAAACCGAAGTTGTCTGCTGTCCCTATGCCTTAAGAAGACTCGTAAGTACATAGTAGATAAACGTTGAGCTCGCAAGAGAAAAAGAATGAGAATCCGCTTAGCAAAATTCCCATTTCGTATAGCGGATTCTCGCTTGCAAAAACTTCAAAAACTATATTCCATGCGTGAGATGTAGCTCAAAACTATATTCTGTGTATAGAAAATAGCTCCAGAATCCTAATAAAATGCCAACTCTTCGAGTTCCTTGAAGAAGGATTTAGATTACTCTGCGGCGAGGAACATGAATGGCCATCGGTGTCTATTGCTTTTCCTTTTGTTAATGAGTGCTGTGGCTCTTAGTTTCCCAAACGCGTTCTGCGAAGAACCTTATCAGGTCAGCTCATGCCATGACGACCATCTTAACGATGCGTCAGATGCTTTCCCAAATGACTACGTGCCCTTCGTGATCCCAATACCGATCAATAGTGGCAGCAGCATTACAATAGCTCCTGTCATAACTTGTACATGCTATGACAATGGAACATGGATTCCAAATCATCATCCATGCAAGAGCGCACAGACTATTCTAGTGGACAGTGATTGGCATGATGGAAACGCGAACTACACGTATATTTTCGAAGACTGGATAGACTATGACTGGAACGACATCGTCGTGAACGTTTACGGTTCTGTTTTTTACGGCATATCTTCAGATCTGTCTCTGACTTTCCGTGAAGCAGCTTGGGAGAACCCTTTCAGCTTACAGATAAGCCTAGAAGGATTACACATTAAGATTGAGTGGAACAGCACAGATTTTCCAAGCACGCATTCACTGTTTCTCGCTGATGGAGAGACTGTAGAAGTCAACTTACTTGCAGAGTCAAACCCTGGAGACAAGGCTTCCGTCAGGTTTTTGCTTCCACCCTTCGCTAGCTTTTCATGGCAACCCACATTGCCCTTCGTGAGCGACGTTGTTGAGTTTGATGCTTCTGCAAGTTTTGATCATGATAAAGAGATTGCTACATATTCTTGGGTATTCGGAGATGGCTCTTCAGTTGACACCGACAGAGAAACAATCATGCACGGCTTCTTATCTCCAGGAAATTACAGTGTAAGGTTAACAGTAATCGACACCGACAGACTAACTGACACCATCTCAAAGTCTATCAGAATCCGAGCTGCTATAGGGGGAAAAACAGCCTCTTTAGACGACTCCCTCATCACGATGTGGGAAAAAGCGGATATATCTCTTTTGCTAGCTCTTCTGGTTATCGCCACCCTAATTCAGAGAAAGAGAGATCGGATGGCCTAGCTTATCATCCCTCGCATGCAAAATCGTTCTCTGAAAAACAATCTGGGTTTCAGCAACCTTCACTTTCACTCGTCTCTCCCCTCTGCAGGGTGTTGATGCGTCGGCTGGCTTAAACGCAAAAACAAAGAATCGATCTGCAAGGGTGTTTGGTTTGGCTCGTCCAGTAGAAAAATGTCAGAACCCATGGAAGGACGAATGCAGAAACACCAACATAGAAGTCTACATACTGCGCGAAAAACAGCAACTGCCTATCTGTACTCATTGTTGGCGCAGAATCGCGGATGAAGATTACGAGTGGAGAGGGTAACATGGGCATGGAACGTTTCAACTTGAACGTCGCTCGCGCTTTTGTAGGTCGTCACGTAAATCTGCATCTGAAGGACGGTTCTGTTTTAGTCAACGTTTTCGTGGCTGAAGCGAAGAGGGAAAAAGACGATGGCAGACCAACCGTTCTCTGCATCGCACTTCCCAAGAAAACTCCCTTGAGAGTTTTTTTGAAGGAAATAGAGTGGATGGAACAGTTAAACCCGCATCTATTAGTAAACGCTTGACCTCAAAGAGTCGAGGAAATTGAGCTACACAGAGGGCTTCGAAGATTCGCTAGAACTGTGCTTAGAAGAGGTAGGCAGGGCGAAGAGTAAGCAGGACGCTCTTTACCGAATTTAGTACTTGCTCGGCTTGGTTTAAGAGTGCAAATTCCACAGGGCAAAAGAAATTCTGGGCGCCTTAAAATAGCGGAAAAAACTTGATAAAGGATTAAGGGGTTGTAATAGGTCAAGGTGAGAAATATGAAGGGATACGTAGTCGACATTGAGAAAGAAACCACGAAAAACACTGATTTTCGCCGTGTATTGTACACAGGAAAGTACAGTCAGCTCGTGCTCATGAGCATCAAGCCGGGTGAAGAAATCGGTGAAGAAACGCATGATGATGTTGATCAATTCTTTCGATTTGAGGAAGGAGAAGGAAAAGTAATAATTGACGGTGTAGAACACCGTGTCAAGGATGGAAACGGAGTTATAGTCCCAGCGGGCGCTAGACATAACGTAGTCAACACTTCTAAGCTTGTGGACCTTAGACTCTACACGATTTACTCGCCGCCTGAACACCAAGATGGCGTAGTGCGCCATACCCGAAAAGAAGCGATGGCCAGTGAGGAGCATTTTGACGGAAGAACTACAGAATAGCCCAATGTTTGATGTTAAAAAAGCAGGGCAGAACCCTCAAATGGGTCTTCCTAGCATTCGAAACCTTATCTGAGGACTGATCAAAATGCTAGTGTTGCTGATTCTTCCCAAAAAAGGGAAAAGTGTTGTTTTACTTTGCACATCGCCTAACGAGTAATTGCCAATTGCAGATTGCATGGGTCTTCTTTGCTTCTATCAAGCTGAGTTCTTTTCTTGGCGTTTCTGGTTTCCTTAGGGGACTCCACATTTTCACATCACCTCGCTCTGACAGTTCGCTTTCCAGAGTTTAAAAGGCGACGCACATTCAGAAGCCACTGCCAGCAATCACAATTTGTGACTGTTGCGTGCGTTTTCCAGCCCGTCTACCCCCTTCTATCATCATGACTTAGCGTGACTGTGTATAGCCGGACCACTACAACCAAGGAAGCTACCGTGATGTTTCTTGTTCCCAATCTTGTCAATGTGGGCTGGATCGTCTCAAAGCCGATTAAAGACCTTTGGAAGTCCGATGTACAACTCGAGTCATGAGCTTTCACTCCAGAAGTGAGAACACTTCGTGCATCTAAAATGCTCCAAAGTTCTCTCTCTTCCAATTCCCGCGTGTTCACCAGAAACTCCCGAGAACCAATGAAATGCCTCATCATTTCCGCATTCGGGGCATTTCGTAGTGACTCTTGCATAGTGTCCTTTCGAGTTGTCAACAACATAGATGGCGTTTGAGCTGATTTCTTTCCTGATGCTTCTGGGTTCTACCATAGATCTGCCGATGAGCTTTCTACACTTTGGACAAAGTAGTCCTTCATCTGTTTCCTTTAGAAGGGACCCACAACTGTCACAGAATTTCAACTGTCCTCACATTTCCGTGTCCACGGTAGCAATTAAGGTTTCCATATGCTTTGTACCGCAGTGAAAAAATCTCAGGACTTGAGAGAAGTGGCGTCTCCATGGTCCTGCGTTTCTTGTGTTTTGTAGTTCGACAATTCAGAGAAAACGTTTATTAAATCTTAAGATGTAGCCTAACGCTTAGCCATCGGGGAGTTGAATTGGAAAAACCTAAGACGTCTAGACGCATAATGTCTGATAGGGACAAGAACGATCCTGTGAAAGAAGCATTGCTGAAGACCAGTTTGGTGGAAGAGCTACCTATAAAGATAAGAATGGAACAGGCCAGCAAACCATTGTACCTAACTCGCTACGAGTGAGTCAGCGAGATCATTTTCGTTCTTTTTCCAAGCAATCTGTTTTCTACATGCATCCCTAACGTTCCACCCATCCAGCCCCCACCACCGCCAAGGATTCAATTTAGGTATTATGCAAATCTGTGAAGAACGTTAAATTACCTCATCTTTCGAATATCATTGGCAAGATGAGCGTCCCAGTGAAGATAGTCGATTATGACCCGAATTGGCCTAAAATCTTCGAGAGAGAGAAGAAACTGATTCTAAGTGCAGTAGGACACATTGTCGTGAAAATTGAGCACATTGGAAGTACGGCTATTCCTGGCTTGGGAGCAAAACCGATAGTCGATATTCTAGTTGCGGTGAACCATTTGAAGGACGCCGGGAAGTGCATTGAACCTCTGAAGTTGATTGGTTATGAATACAAGCCAAGGCTTGAAGCTGATATTCCTGAGAGACGATTCTTTGGGAAAGGTGACCCTCTCAGAGAGCAACACTACCACTTGCACATGGTTGAGCTGACGAGCGACTTCTGGAAGAGACACTTGTTGTTCCGAAACTATCTTCGAACTCATCCAGAAGCTGCTCGAGAGTACCATAAACTGAAACAACAACTGGCTTCGGAATACGGGAGAAATCGTGAAGGCTACACTGAAGCGAAAACACCATTTATCGAGTCTATTGTTGCCAAAGCAAGAATCGAGAATGAAGGTTTATGAACAATAGCCCACC
>CAZPDY010000109.1:0-5042 GCA_964585455.1 uncultured Candidatus Bathyarchaeia archaeon
GTCCACGCTAATGCCACAGTCCTCCATACTCAAACAATCACTCTTACAGGACAGAGTTCAGAAACCGTAGCCCTCGCTTGGAACACCACGGGCTTTGCGAGGGGTAGTTACACCATAAGCGCAAACGTTACCCTGTTGCCAACGGAAACAAACACTGCTGACAACATTCTATTCGGCGATGAAGTCTGCGTCACTATTCCGGGCGACGTGGATGGAGACTCTGACGTGGACCTTTATGATGCTGTCAAGCTGCTCATACGTTACGGCAGCCAAGAAGGCGACCTGCTCTACAGCTCTAACTGCGACATAGATGATGACGGAGAGATATTCCTATACGACGCGGTAATCCTTCTCAGCCACTACGGACAAAAAGACCAACAACGCGGGCTTAACTTTTTCTCTTCTTTTTTCTGTAGAGCATGAAAGTGTGACCCCTAACCTCCACGAGAACAGAGCCCGTTTGATTGGCAAAATGGTTCGCAATCGTCTTAGCGTCATCCTCTTGCATCGCAGTCTTCAGAATCTTCACTTTCACCATCTCCGTCTTCTCCAGTTGGCGGTCAATTTCTGCCGAAACTTCTTGCGAAAACCCTTTCTTTCCCACCCAAATGGTAGGCTTTTCGGCGCTTAATTCATGTTTTATTCTTCTCTTCATCTTTGGCGTAATCATGTTCTTCTCTTCTCTCTGACTTTTATCGGAAACCGCATGTGTTCGCCACAGTAGCCACAGGTGATAACTACGTGGGGTTCTCTGCGTGGCTGAATACGCACGCTACAGTTAACGCCAGGCAAAATAAACTTTTTACAGCCCTGACACACTTGACGCCGATGTTCCCTTGGGATACGCACCCTAGAAGCCATGGCAATCCTTCTCGCAATGGCAACGTAGTGTTGGGCTAACTCTTCATCCTCCTCAACAACGTTTCTAGCGAGTTGGAAAAGTTTGCAGATTCTGTGGATTATGGTTTTCTTGTCTGTGGCGTTCAATTTTGCGCGTTTCAGTTTAAGCACGTTAACTCCTTAACTGTTACGATGGTTCTTTGTTGAAATATCTTTCCTTCCAAGCCTAGAAAGAACCGCATAGCGTAGGTATTAGACGTGGTTGTTTGCGATTTATTTTTATATCAGAACTGATGTTTTGAGAATGCGATAAACCTTGGGTATAAGGTCTTTCCTCCAGTCGGTCAGCAGGTTGCTTAAGTTAGCCACAAAACCCGGCAGGTCGGAGATCTGGCAATCGACAAAAATCTGTCTGCTCGGCATCGTAGTAGTGGGTTTAGTCGGCTTCCTGATAAAGCTGATTTCCTTCGTCCTCCAGGGTCTATGATGGATGGAGAGTTGTTATTGTCTGAGGAAAAAGCACCTTCAACTTCTGTCTTCGCCGTCCGCACCACCGCTGGACAGGAAAGGAACGTAGCGAACTTAATTGCGGTAAGGATTGAAAGCAGCAAATTACCCATCAAGGCAGTTCTGGTTCCCGAGATGTTAAAAGGCTACGTTTTCATCGAAGCCGAAGGCCCCCACTTCGTGGAAGAAGCCATCGCTGGGATAAAGCACGTAAAGTCTCGGGTTCCAGGGATCGTGAGTTTTTCTGAAGTGGAGAAATACATCGTAGTCAAGCCCGTGATCGAGGAATTGGATGTTGATGACGTGGTGGAAGTGATAAGCGGTCCCTTCAAGGGCATGAGAGCCAAAATCACCCGCATCGACAAGACGAAGAGTGAAGTAACCCTCGAACTCTTAGAAGCAACTTTCACTCTACCCATAACAGTTCACGCAGATTACGTCAAAGTCGTGGAAAAAGCAAAGGCGGCATAAAACATGGTGGAAAAGAAAACAGTAGACGCGCTTGTAAGTGGCGGACAAGCAACCGCTGGACCACCCCTGGGTCCTGCACTGGGACCCTTGGGAGTTAACGTTGTTGCGATAGTGAACAGAATCAACGAGTTGACCAAGGACTACGCTGGAATGAAAGTCCCCGTGAAAATCATCGTTGACCCCGAGATCAAAACCTTCGAAGTTACGGTTGGTACACCTACCACTTCCGCGCTGATCGTGAGTGAGTTGAAGATTGAGAAAGGGTCGGGTAAGCCGAAAGAAGAAAAAGTGGGCGACTTAACTATCGCACAGGTAATCGGCATCGCCAAGAAGAAGAGACCAGAGCTGTTAGCCAAGTCGCTTAAGCTCGCAGCCAAAGAGGTTCTAGGCAGCTGCGTCAGCATGGGCATCACCGTGGAGGGCAAAGACCCGCGAGAAGTGCAACGAGAGATAGACGAAGGCAAACACGATTCCCTCTTCGGAGAAGAACAGTAACAATCTTTTTATAACGGACTTCCATACGAGATTTGGCACGAGGCCTAGCAATGTCGCTCGACACGAAGACCATCCTAGAAGCGGTCAAACAAGTTAGAGAAAAGTCTGAAAAGAAAAAATTCAACCAAACCATAGACTTAATCATCAACCTTCAAGACATCGACCTGAAGAAGCCCGAAGGAAAGATTCAAGAAACCATAGAACTCCCCCATCCTCCCAGCAAAAAAGCAAAAGTATGCATAATAGCTGGCGGAGAACTCGCCCTCAAAGCGAAGAAAGCCGGCGCAGACCTCGTCATAGGCAGAGAAGAACTGGAAGCCCTAGCCACCGACAAAAAACGCCAAAAACAACTGGCCAATGGTTATGATGTTTTCATAGCAGAAGCCCCTCTGATGACCACTGTGGGAAAAACTCTGGGCGCAACCCTCGGACCTAGGGAAAAAATGCCGAAACCTGTACCCCCCACGGCGGATGTGGCAACGCAGATCGAAAAGTGGAGGAACACCATGAACCTTCGACTAAAAAGCCAACCGATTCTTCAACTTGCAATAGGTACAGAGGACATGAAGGACGAGGAAATCGCCGAAAACATCGTGACTGTGGTGAGGAGGCTTGAAGGAAAACTTAAAAGAGGCCTCAAAAACATTAGGACAATCTGCTTGAAAACCACCATGGGCAAACCAGTTAAACTCAAGCTGTAAAGAGGAACAAATGATGACTGAGCAACGCCAAATACTGCAACAAAAAGCCAAAGAAGTCGAAGAGATAGAGAACGTCATACGGCAGTACAAAGTCATAGCCTTGGCTGATTTGCAGAAAGTACGTGCTGCTCAACTGCAAGAACTTCGAAAGAAACTGCAAAACGACGCTCATCTCAGAGTAGTTAAGAATACTCTCGTGAAGCGAGCCCTCGACGAATCCAAGAACAAGCCAAACTTGGATAAACTTAAAGACCATCTTACTGGCTCGAGAATTTTCCTGTTCACAGACCTTAATCCCTTCAAACTTGTCTTACTATTGGAAAGGAGCAAGGTTAAGACTACGGCAAAAGCAGGCGACGTAGCTGCCTTCGATGTAGTTGTTCCAGCGGGAAACACTGGACAGCCGCCGGGACCCATAATCAGTCAGTTGGGTGCGGTGGGCTTGAAGACACGCATAGAGTCCGGAAGCGTCTGGATAAACAAGGACACGTTGGTGGCGAAGAAGGGCGAAATAATCTCGGAACGTTTAGCCGCTGTACTTTCGAAGCTGGGCATCAAGCCTGTCGAAGCCGGGCTTTCCCTGAAGGCGGTCTACGATGATGGAACGATTATCTCTGAAGACCAGCTGCACCTGGACGTAGAAGCAACTAGGAAGGAGGTTGAAGAAGCCTACAAAAACGCCTTCTACCTATCGGTAAACAGCGCCTATACTATACCCGAGAACATCAGGCTACTGCTTCAAAAAGCCCATCAAGAGGCTTACAAGCTGAGCGTAAACGAGAACATACCCACCAAGGAAACGATGATAGATATATTAAGGAAAGCTTACATGCAAATGCTAAGCTTAAAAACCAAGCTAGACAAAGTTAAGGAAACAGCTCAGAAAGGTTGAAAAGGAAGAGTGTAAAAAAAGGTAAGAGGTGGAATGAAACATGGAATACGTTTATGCCGCGCTGCTCTTACACAACGCAGGAAAGCCAGTAGACGAAGAAAACCTAACGAAACTGCTGAACGCTGCTGGAATCAACGCCGACCCAGTTAGGGTGAAAGCGCTTGTCGCTTCTTTAGAAGGAGTCAACATAGACGAAGCCATAAAAACCGCTCCGACTATGATGGCTGCCGCACCCGTAGCAGCTGCTGCACCTGCCGCTGGAGAAGCGAAACCAGAGGCTAAGAAAGAGGAAAAGAAGACCGAAGAGGAAGAGAAGAAGAAAGAAGAAGCAGCGCTCGAAGGACTCGGAGCCCTATTCGGATAAACCTCTCTTTACTCCGTCGTTTTCTATTTCGTCATGCGTTCCAGCGTGTCCTCTGCACGGCGTTCCCGCACATGATTTAAATGATTCCTCAGAACTTAATGTGAGACTGCAGTTCACACCAGTCCTGGGGTGCTGAAGGGTGATTAAGAAGAAAAAGTTCCCAGAAAAGGAATACCACGTTCCATTCTTCGACGAGCTCGGCTACGTTAGGAAACTTTGCCCTAAGTGTAGCGAGTATTTTTGGACGCTTGTTCCCGACATGGAAACCTGCGGAGAGGCTACTTCTAAGGGCTGTGCATTATACACATTCATCGGCAACCCGCCCACAAGGAAACCTTATGGTGTTCGGGAAATGCGGGAGGCTTTCCTATCCTTCTTCGAGAAACATGGGCATAAGAGGATGAAGCCCTATCCAGTCGTGGCTCGGTGGCGCGACGACTTATACCTCACGAGCGCCAGCATAGTCGACTTCCAGCCTTACGTGACGAATGGGATAGTTCCGCCGCCCGCGAACCCCTTAGTTATAAGTCAGCCCTGCATCCGCTTGGTCGACGTCGACAACACTGGTCCGACTTTTGGGCGGCATGGGACGATTTTCGAGATGGGAGGGCACCATGCCTTCAACTATCCCGACAAGGAGATTTACTGGAAAGACGAGACAGTCAGGTACCATCATGAATTCGTCACCAAAGAGCTTGGAATTCCCTCTAACGAAGTAGTTTACAAGGAACATGTTTGTAGTGGCGGCGGAAACGCGGGTCCAGATTTGGAG
>CAZPDY010000110.1:0-4949 GCA_964585455.1 uncultured Candidatus Bathyarchaeia archaeon
GTTGCGGGCGTTCTGGGCACAATGTTTCATGTTTTGCTTGACTCTCCACTATATGATGACGTACGCCCGTTCTATCCGTTGTCAGCGAATCCGTTGTATCACTCTGCTTCATCAATAGAAGTGTATGGCTTTTGCGTGTGGATGGGAATGCTCGGAGTGGCTTTCTACATAGCCTTGCTTGTGTTCGCGGTCTATAATAGATTCCGAAAGTGACGGGTATGCGCGCGCGAGCGATTAGCTTATTAGCTGAGGGTTGCGGAATTGTGAGTTAGGTGTTAGGTATGAAGGGTTTTAAGTCCAATATTGAGAAGGACACTTTGGGCAACCGCGATTTTAGACGCGTGCTGTACACAGGCAAACATAGTCAGCTTGTACTGATGAACCTTAAGCCTGGTGATGAAATAGGTGAAGAGGTTCATGAGACGATCGACCAATTCCTCAGATTCGAGAAGGGTGAGGGAGTTGTTTTCATAGACGGTGTCAAGCACAAAGTCGCCGATGGAGACGCTGTCATAGTGCCTGCTGGTGCAAAGCACAACGTTACGAACACATCTAAGAACACAGAACTCAGGCTTTACACGATTTACTCGCCCCCTGAACATCAGGACGGTACTGTGCGCAAGACAAAGGCGGAAGCCTTAGCGAAGCCAGAGGAGTTCGACGGCAAAACCACGGAATGACCTCTTTCTTCTTCCCACGTATTAGTGCAGACGCAGAAATGGTGACAGCATCACGTTTTGAGTCAGAAAGCCAATTAAACCGTCGATGTCAATAGACCCATGGATAGACATGGGCCTAAGAAGAACACTGAGCCTATTGGATGCTACGTCCGTTGGCATAGGAGCGATAATTGGCGCCGGGATTTTCGTTGTTTTAGGGGTGGCTATAGGTTATGCTGGTCCGGCTGTGATCATATCCATAGTCATCGCTGGGATAGTTGGGTCTTTCACTGCCTTCAGCTTCGCAGAGCTAGGTTCAGCAATTCCAAAAGAAGGAGGCGCATACGCTTATGCATACGAAACGATTTCTCCTTCCGTCGGCTTTGTCGTTGGGTGTCTATGGATTTTTGCGCAAATAGTTGCGGGGGCAGCAATAAGCATTGGGTTTGCGGGCTATTTTGTTTTAATCATTCCTATTCTTTCTGTCAAGGTTGTTGCAGTCTTAGCTTCGGTGGTATTAACGGGTTTGAACCTTGTAGGCACAAAAAGGTCGACCACCGTAAACAACATCTTGGTAATCATAAAGGTCGCAATTCTTTTCCTATTCATCGGACTCGGAGTCTTTCACTTTCAACCACAGAATTTCGCTCAATTCAGTCCCAACGGCTTGGTTGGGATTCTCCGAGGGGCAGGTTTCATGTTTTTCGCGTATCTCGGTTTTGGAAGGATAGCGATGCTCGGAGAAGAAGTGAAGAATCCTCAAAGGAATCTGCCCCTGTCGGTTTTAATTGCCTTAGTGGTGTCGGTCACGATCTACGTTCTGACAGGACTTACTGCGGCTGGTTTGCAGGATTATCAGATTCTTGCACAGTCAGGCTCGCCAATCGCAGAAGCAGCCAAATCGACCGGCAACTTCACTCTTGTCACAGCTGTTTCTCTCGGAGCGATTATTGCGACGACCAGCGTCCTCTTGACAAACCTCCTTGGCCTCTCGAGAGTTGCATATGCAATGGCTAGGAACAATCAACTGCCGAATTCGATTGCGAGAGTATCTTCAAGGTTCGGGACACCGTACATCTCCATTCTTGTGACGGGAGCAGCTTTGACCGTGCTAGCTTATGCTCTTGACTTGGAAGAGGCGGCAGCTATGACCAGTTTTGCGATTCTTTGCGTTCATTTGGCTGTGAATTTCTCCGCGATAAGGCTCAGGAAGAAAATGCCTAACAGCGGAAAATTTAGAGTCCCCTTCTACCCATTGGTTCCTTTGCTCGGTCTGCTCAGCTGCGTCATTCTGATGTTCTCTTTGCCTACAGAAGCTTGGACTACCGCTGCAGTTGTTGTGGTCATCAGCGTGGTCACATATCTGCTTGCAAGAAAGAAAATGCATAGGCAATCACTGCCAGAACCGCGGTAATAGTGTCTTCGTCCGACTCTTTGATGCCCCCAATATCCTTTTTGTAGGGCCATAGAAGCATACTTGGCGCAGAGCCTTTTTCTTTGTGCGGTTATACTCGCAGCGTAAGTTATAAGTTTAGTGTGGCCTCTGTTGAATTGGTTGGCAATGGATGACTTCACACCGCTTACCTTGCTCGGGGTTCTTTTGATCGTCATCGGAGTAATATTGGTGGCGCTCCCGCTGATAGCGAAGCACGTCCCAAACCTCGAAAACATCCCCTGGATAATCCTGTGGGTCTACCGCACAGACAGCTTCTCCTTCGCCACTTCGCCAATCCTAATAATCGTTTCAATCATATCCATAATAATACACCTAGCAACTCGCGCAAAAACAACATAGTAGGCCAAAATGGCTTAACGACGGATATATTCGCGGAAAACTTAACTTGCAAGACACACATAAGTAGCTTAACAGAGGTAGGGAGTGATGTGGAAAGATCCAATTCTGGTTATTGAGAAGCCCGATTTTGTCGTAAGGCTCCACAAAGACTTGATCGAGGTTGATATGAAAGATGGAGGTAAGGCGAAACTTGAGGATGCAATCGAGAAGAATCCATTACTCAGAAAGACCCTGGGGTTTGTTCTCCAATCAACTATTCCTTCGGATGTTGAATTGTGCGACATAGAGTCTTGCAAAGTTGACGACAAGGGGCAACTGAAACTGGTGATTCCGCGACATGTGGACATTGTCCTGCCATTAGGAATCAAGGATGCAAACAGACTTGCCTACGAGCTAAGGGACTTGATACCGTTGGCGAAAACGAGGAAGAAAGCTTACAGAAAGAGACTGCCTCTCCATACGTGGTGGCCGTACTATGTCGTCGTATCGGGAAGTCGTTAAAGGGTAAGACGCCCCAAGCCATCAAAGGGCGCTACCTCGGCTTTTCCCTTAGAGAGCTATGAGTAGCCCTTTACGCAGGATACCATATGGGGTCACATGGAGCATGAACAGCAAAATCAACACCTGCGTTTACGTGGACAGGGGAACCCTGGAGACCGCCAAGCGGTTGGACCTGAACGTGAGCAGGGTGTCCGAGAACGCGCTCGCCGATGCAATCAGCCGGCTAAAAGGGGCGGAACCCGAGACCGGCCTCGAAAGCCGAGCGCGAGGCAAAGTTGTGGGGCCGGGGCCGGGATTTGAACCCGGGCGCTAGGCTCCACAGGCCTATAGGCTACCAAGCTACCTCACCCCGGCCACTTTTTGAGTAACCCCGCCCACTGGCGATGTTGGGTTTCTCGGTCATTTGCGTTTCCTCAGGAACGCTAGGTTATCTTTCTGGCAGACATATTCGAACCCGACTTGAAGCAGAGCTTTGATCTCCTCGGGTTTCTCAGTTACTCTCACTGTGAATTCGTCGTTGTCGCTGGCGCCGAATATGGTGCGTTCGATGTTTATGTAAACCATCGTGTTCCTGATGTCCTTGTGCCCTAGGAACTGCTGCACGTAGTATATGTCTTTCGTCTGAAACGTATTTAAGTTGGGTCGTGCACTGACTTCAGAACTCGCTTGGGAAAGGCTTATGAAGTTTGTGTCGAGGCTTCGTGAAGAATTCTCCTTCGTCAGGGGCAACTACCTAATCCTAGTCGTAAGCTGGATTCTGATGGACTTCGCCAGCGAAATGCCCTCCTTATACTATGGACCATTCGTGATATACGACCTCGGAGCCAGCGCCTCGGTCCTAGGGTTCATCGGTTTTGCCTCAGTAATCGCCCTCGCCGCCGTCCAGTTCCCCGGAGGCTACCTCGCAGACAGGTATGGGAGAAGGTGGCTGATATCTACCCTGACTTTTGGCGTGGCATTCTCGTACGTTTTCTACGTGTTCGCGCCCAGTTGGGAGTGGATACTCGTCGGCGCAGTCATCGGAAACCTTTGCCTGCTGTACCAGCCTGCGCTCATGGCAATGATTTCAGATTCCACCCCTCCCGAGAAGCGGGGAATGGCGTTCTCCCTGACAACTCTCATCGGCAACGTCGCCACGACGCCTGCGCCTATAGTTGCGGGAATAATAGTAACCGCGTTCACGCGTGCAATCGGTATGCGGATAGCCTACGGCATAGTAGTCATACTCTACCTGTCTGCTGCAATCTTGAGGAGCAAGCTGAAAGAGACGATTAAGACTGCCGAGAGGATTAAGCCCCGAGACTTCTTCGCTTCGTACCCGCAAGCAATTAAAGAAAGCGTGGCAGTGTGGAAGAAGGTGCCACGTTCTGTCTATTTTCTCTTTATCTCCAATCTTATAATGACGTTTGCCATTTCACTGGGTCAACTATTCTTCTCAGTGTATGCTGTTGAGGGGGAGCAGAGTGTGCTGAACATAAGCCAAATCGACTGGGCACTGGTGTCGGCGGCTTTGTTCGCCGCCATGATAATCGCGGCAATTCCCATAGGTAAGTTGATTGACAAAGTAAGCAGAAAAGCGCCGCTCCTGCTTTCGCACGTTGTCTTCGTTCCAGCCATATTGCTCTTCGTCTACGGAGACCTTGCGAGACTGTTCATAGCCCTACCCTTGCTGGGTGTCGGGCAGCTGCTTTTCTTTACGTCCTTCGCTTCGCTGCAGACCGACCTCGTCCCACGGGAAAACAGAGCCAAAGTCATAGGATTCTCCCAGTTCGTGGGCTACGTTCTCATGGCTTTCGGGATGCTCCTGGGCGGTATTATCTACTCGATTCTCCCGCAACTTCCATTCTTCCTGATGGTAATTGCACTGCTTCCCTCGTTTCTCATCGTACTTTTCCTAGTTCATGAGCCAGAGAAGAGAGAAGCGGGATAGGCACACAGAGAGAATAGAAGACTCAGTTGCGCTTATCAGCATTTTCCGAGGACCTCCCTTAGCT
>CAZPDY010000111.1:0-4923 GCA_964585455.1 uncultured Candidatus Bathyarchaeia archaeon
TGTGTATACCAGTTCCAGCAATTACATCTGCAGAAACGAGATCAGGGCAAACGTGGAGTATGGGCTGTGGCTCGATTCATCCTCAAACAACAGGGTGATTGAAAACAACATTCAAAGCAACGACGCAGGTGTCTATGTTTACCGTATTTCATCAGCCAACAACATTCACAGAAACCAAATTGAGAACAACAATGATGGCGTCATAGTATCCGGGTCTTCCAACAACATCATCTCGGAGAACATGATAGTGGCAAACCAGATCGGAATCAGCCTCGTTTTTGGTTCTTCAACGAATGGTTTCTACCACAACAACCTCCTAGACAATGTGCAGCAGGTGTCCGCGACCTCGACGAACTCTTGGGATGACGGGCTCGAGGGCAACTTCTGGAGTGACTACTCAGATGCAGACGTGAACAATGATGGAATATGGGATACTCAGAGGGTTCTGGTGTCCGGAAATATCGACAGATTTCCATTGATGGGTATGTTCCAGAGCTTCAATACATCTCTAAATGAATTTGTCAACGTCATCTCCAACTCGACGATAGAAGACTTCAGCTATGTCAAGTCACCCACCGACATTTCGATCACTATGCATGTTTCTAACAAGACGTCAATGCAGACAGTCGGGTTCTGCAGGGTAACCGTTTCTCACATCCTAATGACCGAACCATACAACGTGACGATAGACACTGCACCACCGAACTATGAGAACTTCTCGATATATGAAAACGGCACTCACAGGTGGATTTACTTCAACTACAACCATTCGACGCTCGAGATAATAATTCAGGGAACCGATGCGATTCCGCCAGCAATCACAATCTTGTCACCAGAAAACACGACGTATTCAGTTAGCGAGATTCCGTTGACCTTCACGACAAACGAAACCACTTCGTGGGTTGGCTACAGCTTGGATGGACAAGAAAACGCGACAATAGCAGGCAACTCCTCGTTAACGAGTCTTTCAGAAGGGTTACATAGTGTTGAGGTCTTTGCTAACGACACTGCAGGAAACATGGGCTCTTCTGAAGCCGTATACTTCACCGTAGACACCACACCGCCAAATGTCACCATTATCTCGCCCCAAGACATTACTTACGAAACGAGCACGATTCTGCTGTCTTTCGCAATAGATGAGTCGGCTTCATGGCTAGGGTACAGCCTAGATGGGCAGGATAATGTCACAATAGCCGGGAATACCACGCTGATAGGGCTCTCGGATGGATTGCATTCGGTGGTTGTCTATGCAAATGACACGTTCGGAAATATGGGAAGCTCAGATGTGGTTTACTTTACGATTTCGGTAAAGCCAATGATCGTAATATTGTCGCCGGAAAGCAGGGCATATGCTGTTAGTGATGTCCCACTGTCTTTTACGATAGACGAACCAACTTCTTGGATAGGCTACAGTCTGGATGAACAGACAAACATGACCACTGCTGGCAACACGACTTTGACAGACCTTTCATAAGGTTCACACAGCATAGTTGTGTTTGCGAACGATACCGAAGGAAACATGGGCACGTCAAACGTGGTCTACTTCTCCGTGGACACAATACCCCCGATAATTGGTGTAATTTCCCCGCAGAACTTGACATACATCGATTCTGTTGCTCTGACGTTCACTGTTGACGAGCCTGCTGCTTGGGTCGGTTACAGCTTGGACGGACAAACCAACGTGACGATAGCCGGAAACACGACTCTTGCAGACCTTTTGGATGGATCTCACTTCCTCATCGTCTACGCGAACGATACTCTTGGCAACATGGCGTCCTCCGGTCCAGTCTACTTCTCTGTCGACACGACTCCTCCTGACATATCAGCGGTCTCGCAGCTTCCACCAGAAGATAACGTTCTGCCTGAAGACCAAGTCGTAGTCAACGCCACAGTCTCTGATAACTTCAGTGGAGTAAGTGCAGTTTTCTTAAACTACACAACTGGCAATGGCACATGGTTCAACGAGGAGATGCTTCCCGTTGGAAGCAATACTTGGAGTGCCACTATACCAGCGTTTCCCTATGGTACAATTGTGGATTACGTAATAGTCGTAGAAGACGGCGTCGGTAACACTGTATCGTCTGAAGACTTGGGTTATACACTTCAATACGAAGTAGTTCCAGAGTTTGGGTCGTCTGCTGTTTTGCTGGTTTTTGCGGCTGCTACGTTTGTTGCATTAGCTCTGCGTACGAAGAGAAGACTCAGAGTATAAAGCGAGGGAAGCATTCCTCCCCTTTCATTTTTTGTCGTCGGTGGCGCATTTGTCAGGGGTTGACTTACAGTTGTTCAGATTTGACGCGAGAATTTCGGTCGGATATTATTATATACACTGAAGAGAGAAGATGTAGACCCACGATGGCTCCTAGCAGTCCGAGGGCTGATCTGAGGTAGGTCCAGTAAGGCGTAGCCCATTCGTAGTCAAACTCCAGGCCGTGGTTGTAGAGAGATACGCTGATTGTTCCATCAAGCTGGAAGAGGAGCAAGATCACTCCAAGAGCTAACGCCTCTCCGATAAGCTGGATCAGCAGGAGAAGCCTTAGGTCAAACCGGATTTTCATGGGAACTCTGCCTATTTTTAAAGAGGGGAAGAAGCGATAAAAGCATTGTTACTCTTGAATAAAAAAGTTGGGTAGGGCAATTTACACTTGGTTATGTCTTAGGCGGCAAAAGAGTAACGTCATGTGAGTTGCTTTCTTCGGTAGGCCATAGCGACCAACAGTGTCATCGTCATCAGCAACGATAGAAGAGCTATTGAAGGAAACTCGGGGATTATCTCAGTAGCGAAGATGCCCAATGACTGACTGTTCCACGAATCTCCTGAATCGAACACACCGTTTTGGTTTACGTCAATCCAGATGTCATATTGTCCCAGAAGTGAAGGCTGTGACCAGACTAGCGTAACAGGAAGTCCTCCAGTACTATTGGTGATGGCATTTGCGTCTGCAGCGGAGTTGGCAGGCAACGCCTCCTCCCCGTCTGGAATCATGTATATAGCCACATTCGTGTCTTCAGGGAAGCCATGTCCCGTTACGTAAACGTCGTCTGTCATGTTGAATACAGATTTTGAATTGCCTACAGCGTCTATTGACCACGCAAATGCTGTCGGTTCCAGCTGGACTGTTGTTACGTACGCTGTTCGAGAGATTTGTCCTCCAGAGGGCACTGGCACTGCATCCCAATAATACAGGACTGCGCTATCCATTCCCCAATCTCCGGAAGTTGTGAAATTGTAGGCAGTACCGTAGGCGCTTCCCCAGTAGGCATATACGAGCCTGTCGGGGGGTGTTGGTTGAGGGTTTACATAAGGCAATGTTGTGGACCCGTATATCGAGAAGGCCGGCGAGTAGGGATCGTTGGTAGTTTCCCAAAACTGAAAGTCTGGAAAGATCCAATCAGTCTCGTTTTCCGTCCAAGCTTGAGGAGAAGTCGGGTTCGTCCATACTCTGATCCAAGAATCGTCCGCCAGTTCGATCATTATGTCCCATTCGTGTCTGACCGCAACTGAGTGTGGTGTTGTGTCATCATTTCGAATGGTGACGGTAACCTGAACCATCGTGTCGGCTAGCGTTCTCCCTCTTACACGTATCAGCAGAGTCACATTGAGATTCTCAAGGGTTACCCAGGAAATCGTCGCTGTATTTTCGCTCTCCCTAACAACTACGGGATCATAATCATCCAGGTTGTGAACGGTGTATCCTTGGGATGGCTCTTTGTAATCTACCGATGTCACGTATTCTCTGTAGGTGTCTTCCACTCTTATGGTAGTGAACGAGGTCCAAGGATCTTCACTGGCACCATCATAGAATACATCAGCCATTGGATACGGATGGCTTCCATTCGTGGCGATCGTAAATGTTCCTATGCCATCAGTGCCAAAGGTGTCTTCAATCGCTACTTTAAGCATATCGTTGAAAATAACCATGGTACCTGAACCAGATGGACTTTCTTTAGCACACGCGGAATCCAGCATGCCAGTGCAAAAGACTACACTAAGAACCAGAATGCCTAACAGCGTTGTGATCTTTTGAAGCGATTTGTTCTTCATATTAACCAGGCTTTACTAGACTTCCGTCTTTTTTAAGATTTTCCGTTCGGATATGTATCAAGAAATCACTTCTTGTTGAAAGTCTAAATCTCTGCGCTTGCCTCTAAGACTTCACAGTGGTCCCTGATGCTCCCTTTGGACTCTTTTTCCTAGTCTTATACGCCAAAAAACGACTGAGACCCCTATGATCACTGCTAGGCTCATGCCCATGACACCTAGGATGCCGCCCATGCGGTCTAAGAAGCCGGGGTGAATTACTTCCATAGTCAGTCGGTAGTTTTGGTATGCACCATCATCGTCCCATACCGTGAGTGTGACGTTGTACGTTTTGATCACTGATTCGAATATGAATGGAGAGGCTTCGGGTCCTTCAAATGTCACTGTGGGGTTCTCTTCAGTGCTTGTTCTGGGGGTAGCTCCTTCGCCGAAGTTCCATGAATAGGTGAATGTGTCGCTGCCTGGGTCATCAACTGATGTTTCGAGGCGAACTGCTTTATCTTCGGCTATTCTGTAAGAAGGCGGTGTTCCGGTGCCATAGGGCAGGCCGGTGTAGACGCTGATTGTTGGAGCGACGTTTAAG
Organism: uncultured Candidatus Bathyarchaeia archaeon; assembly: GCA_964585455.1. Classification (GTDB taxonomy): domain Archaea; phylum Thermoproteota; class Bathyarchaeia; order Bathyarchaeales; family SOJC01; genus CAYGVX01. The sequence goes on from CAZPDY010000111.1 coordinate 4,626, forward strand.
ACGGTTATTCGCCTCAAGGCGACGGGGGTTTGGTACTCTCCGTCTGTGGCTTGGACTTTGATTTCGCCTCTGAAGTCGTCGTTGTAAGTGTGAAAGACTGTGGATGCAGGTGTCCACTCTGTGTCCCAGATGTCATCGCCATTGAAATCCCATCGGTAGGTGAGCGAGGTTGACTCTGAGTCTGCAAACCCGTGATCTGCAGCGTTGAACGTGTATGTGTTTCCTTCGTTGATTGTTATGTCTCCAGGCGAGTATTGAGCTCGTGGCGGATGATTTGTGAGTCCTCCTACTCGGAGTG
>CAZPDY010000112.1:0-4898 GCA_964585455.1 uncultured Candidatus Bathyarchaeia archaeon
GACCTAGGCTGCAGAAACAACATGTTCTATCAGAATAACTTCATCCAATACATCACTCCAGTTTCCGGACTAGGAGTCGCAGCGAATTCGTGGAACCTGTCTTACCCCACAGGCGGCAATTATTGGGATGAATATATAAACAACGACGTAAAAAGCGGCACCTTGCAGATCGAGACTGGAAGCGACGGCATAGGAGACACAGACTATCAACTGCCTTCTCCTGGAGACCCGAGAGACAACTACCCAATAATGGGCTTAATCAATTGGTTTCACGCATACCACTGGGATAATGTTGACTACTACATACTCGTCTCAAGCAACGTGAGTAAGGCTTCAAACCTTCATTTTCAATGCTCCTCAACAGACCCGTTCACAAACTTCACTTTAACGGGAAACCCCAACAGAGGGTTCTGCAGGGTCACAATTCTAAAACAACTCTTGTCGGCTAGAGATAATGCATGGGTTGTAACTATAGACTCAACACCAACGGGATACACATACAAGGAAGATGCCAATTATACATACATAAATTTCATACACCAAAACACTCTCACTGTGACCGTTAAAATCCAGGGTACTGACTGCGTGCCCGAATTCTCTTCTTCTAATCTCATACTAATCGCGCTAGTCGCGTTAATAACAACCACCACCTTGAAGATCACCAAGAAGAAAACGATGCGACATAGAGATAAGTTCCAGAAGACTTAAAGTTGTGAATCCCCGCTAAAAACATAGGTAGTCGGGATGAAAAGGAAACCAACCATGGTCGTTATCCTAATCCTATTAACATTTTTCCTAAGCATTCCCACAGTAAAATCTCAATTAGAACTCGACGTAACAGTAGAAGCACAGAAAACCGCTTACGTAGAATTAGCTAACGTCAAGGGCAATGTATCATTTCTAGGAGAACTCGTCGAAAACGGCTTGATAGGCATCCAAGTTGACAGAGGGGCAACACCGATATTGATGAGAACCCTACAACTAACCACAAAACCAACGGGAACATACAGCCTCGAAATAGCATCTCTACTCCCTGTTGACGAATACGGCGACTACAAGCCAAGCACAGAGAGAGGCAAGTACATATGGATCAACATGACCATAAAGAACAAAAGCTTTAAAGCCCGAGACGCATGCATAGCGGTGACCATTCTAGACAGCCAACTGACACCCCTCGCTGTGGAAATGGCGACCATATTAATGCCAGGAAACTCAAAAGCCACATTCATGCCAAGGGTTTATGTTCAAAAATGGGCGAACGTCGGCACAGCATTCATATGTGGCAACGTTTACAACTCTTCGTGGCCAAAGAATGGGGGACGCCCATTTTGCCCCGAGGCAGTGTCTAATTTCAACATAGAACAATCGTCAAGTGGCACACTACCGGGCGCTCCCGTCCAGAACGGAACGTATCAGATGAGTTTCCGACTTCGACCAGACATGATGTGGGGAACATGCCAAGTAAACGTCACAGCTTGGTCCCCTTCGGCAGGAGGATATACTGGCATGTCCTCGACAAGCTTTGAGTATTGGCTCCCAGGAGATTTCAACCACGATAACGACGTGGATTTATTCGATGCTGTTCGTCTGCTGTTGGCTTACGGTTCCAAGGAAGGTGACGCATCATATGACTCTATTTGCGACATAGCTGCACCCTACGGGGCAATAAACTTGTTTGACGCAGTCTTCTTGTTGAAATATTACGGTGTGAAAACTCCTCAAGAATAGAAAAAGCCATGCACTATTTATTTTCCACGGATTAGGCTGCGCTCAAGCAAAACACGCCAGACATAGAGGTAAATTCCAGAAGGCTTAAAAGTTGTGAATATGCTAAAACTATTGGTGTAAAAGCTTGAAAGCGAAGGCTCAACTGCCCATATTTTTAGTTTTTCTGGCGCTCTTGGCGAGCACCTACACTGTTAGATCCCAATTCTCTCTCGACGTAACTGTACAGGTAGATGAGGACTCTTACCTGAAGAGAGAGTTAGTCGAAGTAACAGGCAACGTGACTTATGAAGGAATCTTGGTCCAGAACGGCTTAGTAGGCATCCAAGTTCAAAGCCCACTCAGGACGATAGCAATTCGAACTCTACCCTTAAACAACAAACAATCATTGCCCTACACTATTGAAATAACTTCTCTTCTTTCCGTCAACGAAGACGGTGATTACAGGTCAAGCACAGAGAGGGGAAAGTACCTCTGGTTCAACATGACAGTAAAGAACAAGGGCTTTTCCACCCAAACCGTCTGGATGTCCATATCAGTCCTAGACAGCAGACTCATCCCCCTAGAGATGGACATGGCGGGCGTTGAAATACCCCCGAACTCGACGGCGAAAATAATGCCGAGAATGTTCATTCCGAATTGGGCTACTGTCGGTGCAGGATACATCTACGGCGACGCTTTCACGTCGTTTCCTACGAATGGAGGGCGTCCGCTGTGCCCAGAAAAGGTGGCATACTTCAACATAATAGAGTCGAGTTATTACAACATGACTTACAACGCATCATTACCTAGTCCTCCCACTCAGAACGGAACGTTTCAAACGAGTTTCCGACTGCCTCCAGACATGACGCCCGGAATATATCAGGTGATAGCTTCGGCATGGTCTCCGTCGGCTGGAGGGTACACTGGTTGGGGGTTGGACAGTTTTCAGGCAGTTTTTGCTCCAGCGCCGCCGTGGCCGTCTTTCGTGGTCAAGCCACCAGGGGCTGGTCCCAACTACACTATTACTTTTGATGCTTCTTCCTCATCTTCTGAAAATTACAATGACACGATAATTAGCTATTTTTGGGACTTTGGAGACGGAAAGAACAAGACTGGGAGAATCGTGACGTACAGCTACACGAGTGTCGGAAACTACATTGTGATTCTGAACGTCACAGACTCCGAAGGTTTCTGGAACGTAACAGCCCGCGAAGTGCCAATTTCGATAGTCTACGACATCGCGATTCTTGACGTCGAATGCCTAGATAGAGTCTACGATAGCTGGGATGTCTACGTCGATGTGACTATTCAGAATAAGGGCACGTACCTGGAAACGTTCGACGTCACGTTACGTGCCAACGGCTCGCTCGTGGAGGCGAAACTCGGCGTTCAAGCAGGACCGTACGAGACTAAAGTGCTGACTTTTTCGTGGGACACGACTGGGTTGACGCTGCTCGCAAACTATAATCTTGAGGTGCAGGCGAGTGCCGTGCCTGGCGAGATAAACCTCGAGGATAATTCGATGGATTATGGTCCAGTACTTGTCACGTTGATTGGAGACATAGCGTTCAATAGGAAAATTGACCTTTTCGACGCGGTTGCGCTGCTGAGGATCTACGGTCTGGACGATGGCGACCCCCAGTGGGAAGTTATGGCTGACCTAGTTCGAGACGGGAAGATTAACCTGTTTGATGCCGTGGTCTTGCTTATCAGATACGGAACTTCCTACTAGCTTCACTTGTTTACGCATCCTAGTTTTAGAAGTAAATTCCACAATCCTTAAGTTGTGGCAACTTTAAGTAGTTTGCAGAGGATGAAAGGAGATGCTAAAGATTAAGAGACGAGAAAGTAGTCTAGCGTTTGTTGCTGTCTTGTTGATTGCGAGCGTTGCGTTCAGCTTAAACCTGAAGTCGGTCAGAGGTCAAGATGAAGAGCCCGTTGTCTACGTAGACCCGCCTGAAGTCTTAGGTTTACCCGTTTCAGCGACTTTTACCATCTCAGTTAAAATAGCTAATGTGACAGATTTGTACGGGTTTGACCTTCAACTTGAATGGAATCCAGCGGTTATAGGCTATGTAAGTCACAGTGTACGGGTTCCGGTTGAAACCTATCCTGATGGTCTCCTCCACAACCCTGTGATGCAGTTGACGGAGGTAATCGACGAGAGCGACGCCATCCCAGGCGCTGAGCCGGGAACGATGGCTTGGATAGGTTACAGTTCAAGAGCCCCTGCGTTGGGTTTTACTGGTAGCGGTAACGCCTTCACTATCACCTTTCAAGTTAAGAGCGTTGGGCGTTCCACGATTGAGTTCGTAGCAACTGCGTTATCGAATAGCGTTGGAAATCCAATTATCCACACCACGCGAGACGGATTCTTCAACAATGCTCCTCCGCCGTCGCCAGTTGACATTTCCGTGAATCCTCCCAGCATCGTGGATTCTACTTTGACTCCTTGCCACAACTTCACGATCAACGTCATGGTCGAGGATGTTGTAAGGCTTTATAGCTTCGAGTTCTGGTTGGATTACAACACGACGATCTTAGACGTTAACAGCGTCACTGTAAACCCAGCCTTTCCGCCCGCGCAGGTCCATGTAGAGATACAGGAAGCTCAAGGGAAGGTTAGAGTCAACGCTTCGCTGACTTCGCCTCCTGGGCTTAATGGAGACCTATCTCTGGCTGCAATCGAGTTCCACGTCATTGAGGTTGGCGGAACAGCCTTAGACTTGCATGACGTTACCATGACCAATGAGTATGGGGAGAACATTCCAGTTCGTACGACTAGGGACGGGTACTTCAACAACGTGTTGGTTACGAAGATGTTCGTCAACCCGCCCGAGCTTATCGTGCCCGACATGACGCCGGGTGACACTTTCACGATCGATGTGCAGGTAGAGAACGCCATAGACATGTACGACTATGAGTTTAGACTCTGGTACGACACGGATATTCTCACATGCTTAGGAGCGGTTATATTCCCGCCCAACAATGACACTCACTTCACCGTGGAGATGAGCATCAACGATACCGAAGGAATTCTTTGGGTTAAAGTACAGTACTACCCGCCAGCAGTGCCCTTCACTATTCTGACGGCAAGAACGATGACTCAGGTCACTTTCATGATGCAGGCTTTCGGGCAGACTGTTCTGGACTTGTATGACACTAGGATTAGCGACTTCGAAGGTAACAAC
>CAZPDY010000113.1:0-4893 GCA_964585455.1 uncultured Candidatus Bathyarchaeia archaeon
CCCTAGAGGTTTTAGGTCCAGAACACGAGTTCTCGCTCGTCAACGATGAATTGAAAGTCCTGGCAATAGTTGACAGAGTCTTGAAAGACTTCCACGGGCGCATCGTAAACTTCGTAGAACAGCCCAAATTCACTTTCAGCAAAGAATTCCAGATGCACGTCATGGAAATCAAACCAAACGCACCCTTCCACTCGCCTCGAGTCTTCGAAGAAACCATGCAAGAAGCCGTCCTAACCCTCTCAGACTTTGTGAACCGAAAGTATGGGGCAAGTCTTCTCGGCATGGGCATGCACCCCCTTTTAAGGCTGGAAGAAACAGGCATCTGGTCCCACCGAGACAGAAAAATCTACCAAGCATACAGCAGAGTCTTCAACCTCAAACGGCATGGGTGGCTCAACATCCAAAGCTTTCAACTCAACCTCTCCTACCACAACGAGCAAGATGCCATCCAATTGCATAACACCCTCGCAAACATCTGCCCCTACCTCCCCGCCATAGCCGCCTCCTCCCCAATATACGAGGGTAGGATGGGCGAGAACGTGGATAACAGAATGCAATTCTACACACAGAACCAAACCGAAATCCCCTCCGTAACGGGTGACGTAATTCCAGAATACGCAACCTCTTTCGCCAACTACCGAAGGAGCATAATCGAAAAATACACCCAAGATCTCACCAACGCCGGAGTACCCGAAACCCTCCACCACAAAGAATGGGTAAACTCCAGAGGGGCAGTATTCCGCTTCGACCGAAAAGCCATCGAGCTACGAGTGATGGACGAACAGGAATGCATCAAATCCGATGTAGCCCTGAGCTGTTTCGTAAGAGCCACCCTCCGAGGACTTCTGGAAGAAGAGACAGAGCTTCTGCCCCACGAAACCCTAGTAAAAGACTTCCACTCCATCATAGCAGAAGGGTTAAATGCAAAAACCTTTCACCCACACGGACAAACCGCACGTAAGGTCTGCCAACACTTCCTACTAATCGCCCAGCGACATGCATCAACAGAAGAGAAAGGCTACCTTCCTATCATACAAAGAAGAATCGAACGCGGAAACCTCTCAGAAACCATACGTAAAAAAGTCGCCACGAAAGCCCAAAAAATGGACCTCAAAAACGCGATAATCACCGTCTACTTGGAACTCACGAAAAGCCTAATCAACAACCAACCCTACTTCTAAAACCCAGTGGCACACCCTTATGCCCATGCCCAGACAGAACAACTTCTTCGACACATGCAGCCAATGCAAAACAAACTACGACTGCTGCCACAGCACAAGACCTCCCATAACTCCTCGACGCAGGAAAACCATCGAAGAATACTTGAAAGACCACAAGATTCCCATCGAAAACCCCTTCGCCCAAACAGACTACCTATTCCGAAAAGAGAAGACAGATGGCTACTGCATATTCCAAGACGAAAACACGAAAAAATGCTTAATCCACCCCGTGAAGCCCGAAACATGCGTAGCCGGACCAGTAACCTTCGACATAAACAAGCAAAGCCAGAAAATCGAATGGTACCTGAAGACAGAAAAACTCTGCCCACTCTCTGGGGCCATGCACAAAAATAAAGAAGCGCTGCAAAAACATCTAGCCACAGCGAAAAGGGAGATAAATAAGCTCGTAGACGAGCTTGACCCCGAAGAACTGAAGGGCATATTGAGGATAGAGGAGCCAGAAACCTTCAAAATAGATGAAGACCCACTAAAGAAGGAAACATTGGACAGGTTGACTCGTGACTGAGCGGGTTACAGCCACTGAGCAATACCTTGAGAACCACCTTTGCGCAGCTTAAAAGTTTCATGGAGCTTCTCTATGGTCCTCTTGTTTATGTAACCCTTATGCGGCCTGAACCCCCCAGCGAACCCCCTAGGTATATGGAGCAGCTCATGAATCAAGACTCTTTCTCGATCAGCTTGGCAGAGCTTGTCGTACCTTTCAGCTATAACCTCGATCAAATACTGCGGCTGGGTGTTTATGGCTAACTGCCAAATCTTTCCCAAGCTGTGGATTCGAGCTATTGTGCGTCGCGACTTGGAGCCTCTGCTCCTGAAACAGTAAACATGCTCAGACTCTATGTGCGTGAGCTTCAGTTCCCTCACCATCGTGTCGGCAAGGTGCTTAACGTCTGGAGCTTCGAAGTATTTTATGCCCATAATCATGCTCTAGTGCAGAGCAACATAAAAAAAGTTTTTAGCACTTTCATGCATATAAGCCTCTGACAACACATGGCTTACTACGTCTATGTCCTCCTCTGCACCGACGGCAGCTACTACACTGGCTCCGCCAAGAGCGTAAAATCACGTTTCAAACAGCACGTCAAAGGCAACGGAGCCCGGTACACTCGGATGCACCCACCCCAAAAAATAGTCCACGTAGAGAAATTCCAAACACGAGCAGAAGCCATGAAGAGAGAAAAAACCATAAAACGCCTAACCCACCAAGCAAAACACAGACTCACAGCCACGTAGCACGGTTACGTAACGCATATATTTTCAGCCGCTCTGTCTTCTTGGTTGTGGTGGGGCTGTAGTCTAGGCAGGTATGACGACGGGCTCCAGAAGCACAAAACGGGTTTACGGACCGCTCAACACGGGATGACGAATTTCTGGAGCGGCAACCACTAGAGAAACCCGTAGAAACCACGCCTACCGTGGTTTCGGGCAAAGGTCACCGGTTCAAATCCGGCCAGCCCCACCAAATCTGACATGTAACATGGTTGCAAAGTGCCATGCATGCCATCGGAATATGATGTCTTAATTAGTAAGATTTAAATCTCAATATGTTGTTATCTTTCTTGTGAACCTAGAAAAGGAGGGATAGAAACCGAAATGAAGAGATTTCTTAAGAGCAGGAAAGCGTTGAGCCCAGTGGTAGCAGCCATCATACTAATCGCCGTAACAGTCGCTGTGTCAATCGCAGTTGCTGCGTGGATGGGAGCGTTGACTTTCACGTTCATGCAGACCGAGCAAATGAGCATCACCAGTATGACGTTCCCGAGTGCTAACAACATCACCCTTGGAGTGAGGAACACGGGCGCTGGAAAAGTAACGATTACAGCAGTGACGGTGAACGGAGTAGCAGCCACATTCACGACTACAAAGACTAACAATGAATGGGAAGCAGGTGGAACTGGCTACATATACATCACATCTGCGTGGACATCTGGCAACACCTACAGAGTAGTACTGCAGTCCAGCACTGGCACAAATGTCGCTTCGTACGAGAAGAAAGCTTCCTAACCACCCTTTTTTGTTTGTTTGGGAAAGGGGGTAGGGTAAACACCCCTCTTCTTCCACCATCTTTGGAGGTATGAAAATGGTAGTAGAATTGAAAGAATACGATTCAGCAGCAGATATAGCAAAAACCATAGACGAAGAAATCAGCAGGACAAAAAGCATGCTAGGCGAGTACCTGCGCCGCCTCGACGAAATCAGAGCGTTAGCTGAGAGGTCAAAGAAGATACGCGACGTAGTTTTCAAGCTTGCAGGCAAGAAAGCCAACCAAGAGAACCTCGGGGAGATTTCAGTAGGCGGCTTAAGCGTTGTCCTAGACGCGAACCCGTTTCACGAATTGACAGCCATCGAAGAAGTTGTCAGGAGCCAACAGGACAGGCTTCTGGTTTTGCAGAAATCGCGGGAAGCGTTGAAATGGGTTGACCAAATAGGCGACACTGAAGGACTCAAGTACCTCGTCTTAGAAAACGACGGAGTACCCGAAAGAGTACTCTTCAAGATTTCATAGAACTTGATGGAGTGAAAAACATGAACAGGGAAACACATGCAGTTGCATTAACGAATGCCTTAACCGAGATTCGTAATATCTGCCCCGACGTGCAAACTTCTTTTCTCTTCGACAAGCAAGCTGCCCTAGTCGCAGGAGATTCTGAGACCTCTCAAGCCACTTTGGAGAAAATCACTGGATCTTTAGAGGGCATAATGGAGAAAGCTGACACGCTCGGCGGTCTCAACTCTCTAGTGATTGAAGGAAGCAAGGGTAACCTCCATATATCCTGCGTGGACGACATATACCTCACCATGGTTACTTCGAAGAACGCGGACACGAAATACTTGGAAACTGTTTCACGTGTGCTGATTCCAACTATCGTGAAGCTACTCGACAACCTAAGCCCTACCCCCCTCAAACACACTACCCCCTCCCACACTTTATTGGAACCCAGAGAAAAAGGAAGAGAACTGCAAGAAGAAATCGACGAAGAAGAAGAAAAGAGCAAAAAAATCGAAGAAGAACCAAAGTCTGACCTAGAATTGCCCTCCAACCAGCTTATTGTCGAAAGCTTCGGAGGTCTACTGGTCCGCAGCGACACCGTGCAAATCAGCGATGACATCATGTCGCAGTGGGAAGAACTCCTAGACGGCAAGACGATCGACGTTGTTGAAATCGAGTCTTTCAACGGTAAGACCAGCCAATGCAAGGTTAAGACGTTGGACGATTCGAAACTCGAGAACAAAGCAGTAATCCGCATTCCCGAGAAGCTATGCCAAACGTTGGACATCAAGAAGGGCGAACTCGTCAGGGTTAAACCGGTAGTTAGTTAGGGGGATAGAGATTAATGGCGCCTAAAAAGAAATCAAGTAAAGCATTATTGAAGGAAGAGGAAAAGCCTGAGATTGCCCTCGACATTTCAGAGGAAGAACTGAAGGAAAATACTGAAGCACTCGAGAAAGCAGAGGCTCTAAAAAAGACCATCAGAGAGCTCATAGGGTCTGAAAACGGTAAGGAGCAAGACGACAATGCAACTTCACTGTCGAGAATCGAAGGAATAGGCGTTGCTTACGAAAACGTCTTGAAGGAACATGGAATAACGTCTGTCCAAGAATTGCTCATGGCAAACTCCGAATCCTTGTCCAAAAAGACACGATACTCCAC
>CAZPDY010000114.1:0-4879 GCA_964585455.1 uncultured Candidatus Bathyarchaeia archaeon
TTTCCAATTTGTCTTGCAACTCCTCTCCGCTTGCGTCTATCTTGTTGAAGAGGGGGGTTGACTTCCCTATTCTGTGTCCTGCTGGTAAAAGTTTTGTTGCTTCCTTCCAATCAGAACACACATCGGAGGGCAGGTTGAGGAGGACTGAGATTCTCCCCGCAGTGAAGGGAATGAAGGGCTCAAGGGTTATGGCGAGGGTTTTGACGATTTGAACGGCAACGTAAAGCACATTCGCAGCCCTTTGTCTATCTGCCTTGACGAGACGCCAAGGTTCCTTGTCGTTGAAGTACTTGTTTCCCACGCGGCTGATGTCGACGACGTTCCGCAACGCCGCCTGAAGCGTGCAATCTTCCAAGTTTTGTGCTACCCTCACAACTTTCTTTTCCACAGATTTTAGGACACGCTTGTCGTATGCGTCGAGCTTGCCTGCCTCGGGCACGATGCCCGCGAAGTGTTGGTTGATGAAGGTTAGAGTTCGGTGGATGAAGTTGCCCAACGTGTCGTTGAGGTCGGCGTTCACTTTCTCTATGAAAATTCCCCACGAAAAGTTCGCGTCCTTCGTCTCGGGACGCGTGGACAAGAGAAAATAACGCCAATAATCCGCAGGAAACAGTTCGAGGGCTTCGTCTATCCATATACCCACTCTATGGCTCTTAGAGAATCTTTCGCCCTTGAACTGCAGGAATTCAGTCGAAGAGACGTTCCACGGCAGATTATAATCTTCCTTGGAGGCAAGGAGTAGAGCGGGTAGGATGATGGTGTGAAAGGGGATGTTGTCCTTGCCTATGAAGTACAAGGTTTTGGTTTTTTTGTCGAACCAGAATTCTTTCCACCTTTCTTCCTCGCCATCGCGTTTGAAGTGTTCGATAGTGGCTGAGATGTAGCCGAGGACCGCTTCGACCCAGACGTATATGGTTTTGTCTTCTGCTCCTAGAAAGGGTGCGGGTATTCCCCATTTGTTGTCTCGGGTTACTGCTCGGGGCTTGAGACCCTCGTTGATTATGTTGAGGCTGAATTTTCTGGCGTTCGACGGCAGTCTCGTGTTGCCATTTATGAATTGACGGAGTCTAGTGGAGAATTTTGGCAGGTCAAAATACCAATGCTTCACCTTTCTTATGATGGGTGTGGATTTGCAGATTGCACAGTAGGGGTCGACGAGTTTCGCTGGCTCGAGAAGCCGCCCACACGTGTCGCATTGGTCTCCTCGTGCACTATCGGCGCCGCAGTAGGGGCAGGTGCCTTCGACAAACCTGTCTGGCAAGAAGCGATTGCAGTTCGGGCAGTAGGGTAGTTCGGTTTCTTCGGAAAAAATGTAGCCATTCTTATATATTCTAGAAAAAAGTTTCTTTACGAATTCTTTGTGCACGGGGCTCTCTGTGCGTGTGTAGTTGTCGAAGGAGATGCCCCATTGCTTCCACAAGCCGACTACTTTGTCGTGGTTTTTGTCCGTGAGTTGTTTGGGCGGAACGCCGAGGCGGACTGCTTCGACTTCCACTGGTGTTCCATGCTCGTCGGAGCCGCTTACGAAGACTACTTCGTCTCCTTTCAGCCGATAATAACGTGCAGCAACGTCTGCCGAGAGAATGGACCCTATCAAAGTGCCCAAGTGAGGTGTATAGTTTATGTAGGGCCACGCGCAGGTGACCACGACTTTGCCGAGTGGAATGCACCCCCAAGATACATAATGCTTTAGACACTTTAGCCGAGCAGATACTTAAACACAGCGGAATAGAAAGAAAAAAGGCTTTGAAGAATTGTGCTAAGCTTCTTTCTGCCAGGTAACCCCGGGTTTACGTCCTGAGAGGAAGATAGCTGCGGCTATGATGATGGCGCCGATGATTGCTAATATAGCTACGACTGTTAGGATCATCACTATGTTGTCCATGGCTCTTTGTACGTTTTGAGTGGAAGGATCAATAACATCAATGCCTTCGTCTACGGGGATGGGAGATGGTTTGTTCGTGTATATCCATATGTCGACATCGGTGCCTCCTGCCCTATCATCGGTCGGCACAGTGAACCTAATGTCATCAAGCTTGACCACACCAGTCTTGCTGGGCACATTTATTACTGAACTGTAAACGATAGTCTGGTTGCCCAGTGCGTCCCAACCATCCACGGTATATCGCATCCAGCTATTGAACATGATTGTTAGGTTCTTAACTTCTAGGGGGTCGTCGCCTTGATTTCGTATGACTATAGAGATTGTCCCTTGCTCGCCTGGGGCGTACTGTACCTTGTCCTTACTCGTGTAAACGGAAACTTGTGCTTCGACAGGGGTCAACGTTAGAGAGAGAGCCGCTAAAGCCAACAGAGCTGCGATTAGCTTTTTCAAGATTTCACCTAACCACTGTGTTCATACATTTTTCTATTTAAAACTTGTTAGAACTAAAATCGAATTCTGAATTCTGTAGACCACGGTTCAAGGAAAAAAGGAGGTTTTGAACGTTATTTTTCGGTGACTGGGACGTTTTCAACGTCTTTTAGCCAACCAACGTGGGGATAAGCTTTCCAGAGCGCTTCGGATATCTCTTCTTCAGCTGTTTTCTTGGTGTTTCGACGCTTTCCGCAACAAGCTGATCACAATGATGGCTTCTTTTCTCATCTAGCCAACCTCCAATTGATTGGTGGTGGCGTCTTCTTGAAGCGCGTTGCTTGGAAAAATATCGCCAGTTATTATCCGAATCCGAATAAGCCTAGTCTCTAAGGATCGTCGTTCCAGCCTTACCTGTCAGGGCTGTTCTCCCTTTCTCGAGAGAAGATATGACTGCTTTCTTTCCTCCAGCTTCCAAGAATTTTACGGCCGCTTCGACCTTGGGAGCCATGCTTCCAGGGGCAAAATGCCCTTCGTGCAAGTAGCGTCTAGCTCCGCTGATTGTCATGTTGTCGAGACCCGTTTGGTTTGGTTCTCCGTAGTTGAGGGAGACTTTTTCGACGTCGGTTAGCATGAGGAGAACGTCGGCTCCTATGCCGCTGGCAAATATCTGCGCACCCAAGTCTTTGTCGATCACGGCAACCACGCCTTTTAGGCTACCGTCCTTTCTGGCGATTACGGGGACGCCTCCACCGCCGACGGCTATTACTATCGCGCCGCTTTCAAACAATGTTTTGATCGTGTCTTTTTCCACGACATCCTTGGGCTGGGGCGAGGGAACCACTCGTCTGTACCCTCTTCCACTATCTTCAACCATCACCCATTCCTTTTCTTTCCTCAGCTTTTCAGCTTGTGAGACGGTGTAGAAGGGTCCTATGGGTTTCGTCGGGTTCTTGAAAGCGACGTCGTTTTCGTCGACTAGGGTCTGTGTGACGAGAGAAACGACCGGAAAATCTATGCCCGCCTTTCGCATCTCGTTGCACATCGACTGCTGTAGCATGTAGCCTATCATACCTTGACTCTGGGCACCGCAAACATCTAAGGGCATAGGGGGCAAAACATCCTTCGACCGCTCGTTCTTGAGAAGGATGTCACCCACTTGGGGACCGTTGCCGTGAGTGATTGCGATTCTATATCCGTCTTTAATCAGCCCAACAAGATGTTCACAAGTTCTTCGCACGTTCTCAAACTGCTCTTCAGCCGTCCCTTTCTCCTTATGCTTCAAGATTGCGTTTCCGCCTAAGGCGACTAACACTTTCCGATTCATACGATCACTGCCACGAATGAGGGGTAGTAGATAGGAAAGAGAACAAGAATGCGGTTTAAAGCCTTTCTGCACAAACTAAGCCTAATAGTTAAAAGAGAAAAACTCCATTCATAGATAGGGCGTCTTTGGATGGTTACGATAAAGAAAATAAGGAAAAGAGACGGCAGAATCGTCGAGTTTGACTCCAACAAGATTGCTGAAGCCATCTGGAAAGCTGCCAAAGCAGTCGGGATAAAGGATAAGCAGCTCGCTGAAAGCCTCGCTAAAAATGCTGTCAAGCAGTTAGAGAAGCAACTTAAGCCCGATGAAATACCCAGCGTGGAGCAGGTTCAAGACCTGGTGGAAAGAACGCTCATCGAGGAGGAACAGGCGAGCATAGCGAAGGCTTACATTCTCTACAGGGAGAAGCGAGCTAAAATAAGAAGAACGAAGGCTCTGCTGGGCGTTGAAGACGAGCTAAAGCTTCCCCTAAACGCTCTCCTCGTGTTAGAGCGACGCTATCTAAGAAAAGACGAGATGGGCAGAGTCGTAGAAACTACCAGCCAAATGTTCAGACGAATCGCAGAATGCATGGCACAAGTTGAAAAACAATACGGCAAAAGCGGCGAGGAAGTAGCCCACTACGAAGACGAGTTCTACCGAATAATGACGAACCTCGAATTCATCCCAAATTCCCCCACGCTCATGAACGCGGGCACAATGTTCAAACAGCTCAGCGCCTGCTTCGTCCTGCCAGTAGAAGACTCTATAGAGGGCATCTTTGACACGTTGAAAGCAGCCGCCATAATTCACAAGACTGGCGGTGGGACGGGCTTCTCATTCTCCAGACTCAGGCCCAGAGGAGACTTGGTCAGAACCACTGGGGGCATCGCTTCTGGAGCCATATCCTTCGCCAAAATCTACGACACCGCGACAGAGGTGATGAAGCAAGGAGGCCGCCGTAGAGGTGCTAACATGGGCATACTGCGTGTCGACCATCCTGAAATCATGGATTTTATCGTGGCGAAGGAGAAGGAAGGGGTGCTCAGGAACTTCAACATTTCAGTGGCCGTCACTGACAAGTTTATGGAGGCGGTGGGAGAGGACGGCGATTTTCATCTGGTTAACCCGCGAAACGGAGGAACGGTGGAGACGCTGAAGGCGAGGGCGATATGGAACCTCATGATAATGATGGCGTGGAAAAACGGCGAACCCGGCGTTGTTTTCTTGGACACGATAAACAAGCACAACCCGCCGCC
>CAZPDY010000115.1:0-4863 GCA_964585455.1 uncultured Candidatus Bathyarchaeia archaeon
GGGTACCAGCGTAGACATTTTGGACAGATGATTAATCCTTCGACGATTTCCTCTTTCTCCTCAAAAACATGAAGCTCGAGGGGGTGATACTTGTCGATGGGGCAAGCCAGGATGTCCATCAGCTTTTTCTTCATCCAAAACGTCTCCTTGCACACATTTTTTCCTCGGTTTGCTTAAAAGACTTGCGTAGAAGATTCAACCAACCACGCAGAGCCTTTCAACAAGAGTTTTTACTGAGGGCCCTCTAGACATCTATTGAACAAAATGCTGTTCCTCTGGAACGTGAGTTTCACGGATACGAGCCGCGAGGTCAAACTCGAGTTCTACGACTCCTCCAGCGGAGAACTCCAAAAATTCAGCGTCAATGATTATAGACCCTACTTTTTCGTGGCTTATCCGTTATCTAAGGACGAGGAAGAAGTCGTGGCGAGCTTTGAGGGTGAAACAGAGCTTGTGAGAAAGCGAATTTTGTTCACTGAAGAAGTGATGCAGCTCGTTAAGGTTAAGGCTTGGACTCCCGCTTTTTTCAAGAAGTTAGCGAGGCAGTTTGGGAACGTTTGGGAGAGCGAAATCGATTACGGGCGAAGCTACGTCTACGACAGCGGCTTGGTCTTCGGTGCTCCTTACTCTCAGAGGGGCGACGACTTCATCATGGTTAACGATATTCAACAAGACTTGAGAGGAAAGTTTGAGTCAGCCTTCGCACAAGAAAAGGGGGCAACTCCTGCAAAGTATTCGCAGATTGAGAAGTGGTTCAACCTCTGCCACAAGCCAGTCCCAAGCATCAGCATGGGTTTGTTGGGCGACAAGAAAAGGCACGAGGATGCAGCCGAGCAGGTTTATCTGGCTTTCCTGCTCGCGAGAATAGCTAACATCCCTGTTCCAGAAGCCAACACCAGCAGAAGAGTCAGCGACTGGATAAAATCCATGATTTACACGCACCTACGCAAGAATAACACCCTCATTCCCACATCTAAAGAGCTACGAAGAGGCCACGAAACCCACGCGGTTCCCGGAGCCCTTACGATCAAGCCTGAAGCTGGAATATACTTCAACACCGTGGTCTGCGATTTTGAGAGTCTGTACCCAAGCTGCATAGACAGCTACAACCTCTCCTACGAGACAGTCGACTGTTCTCACGAAGAATGCAAAACGAATAAGATTTCTGAGATAGAGCATCATGTCTGCACGAAACGGAAAGGCTTCTACTCTCTGCTGATAGGGGCGTTGAAAGACCTCAGAATTCGCTGGTTCAAACCCCTGTCAAACAACGCCTCCCTTTCAGAAGAAGAGAGACGTTTAGCCAAGGCAGCTTCGCGGCTTATAAAGCTGATAAGTGTTTCAAGCTACGGAGTAACCGTTCGAATCCACGGAGTTGCGTGTCCACCCCTAGCCGAGTCCATAACGGGCTACGGCAGGTGGGCACTGCAGACCACGTGGGAGATTGCGAAACAGAACGGGATGCATCCAACCTACGGCGACACAGACTCCATCTTCTTAGACAACCCAACACCAATGCAGGTGCAAACTCTGATTGACACTGTTAAGAAGCAGTTGAACCTCGATCTAGCGATAGAGAAGCAGTATACTCTTTGCGTGTTGCCCAAGGCTAAAAAAGCGTACTTCGGCATAACGCTGGACGGGACGCCAGACCTAAAGGGCTTAACGGCGATAAAATCCAATGCGCCACGGTTCATTCAGCAGGTTTTCCGCGACTGCGTTGAGGTGCTCAGCTACGTTAGGAACATGGAGCAGTATGTTTGGGCGAAGAGGGAGATAGTCGCAATTGTCAACGAGGCGACTAAGAGGCTTCGGGAACGTCGAGTAGCCCTCGAAGACCTCGTGTATTCTGTGCAACTATACTACGACCCAAATGAAAGAGGCATCGGGGCGAATATCATGCCTCAACCTTACCAGTGTGCCTTGCAGCTCATGGACGCTGGTGAGAGGTTGAGTCGCCGCGACGCTGTTCACTTCATCAAGGTTAAGCCCTTCAGTTACAAGGGCAAGACGTTCACGGTGAGGCCAGTCAGTCATGTGAAGGGTTTAGCTGAGATTAACGTAGAAGACTACATTCGCAACTTGACGACAGCTCTTGAACAGACCTTCGAGCCCATGGACATAAAATTGGAAAAAGAAGTAAAGCTGACTGACTGGTTTTAAGGCTTAGGCTGCCTGCCTTCAAAATTCCATTCGTGAGTCGAAAACTTCCCCTCTTCCAACTCCTTAGCCAAGTCACGCTCAAACTCAGTCAGGCTTCCTTCCTCGAGCCGAACACCAAGCGCTTTCTCAAACCCCTGCACCAAGGCTGAGTAGATTCTGTCGATTAGCACTTGGCTGCCTAGCTCGTCGGCAACAGACGTAATCTTTCTCTCAGCGATGCTCAAAAAGTCCACGCACGTGTCTTTCAAGGGAGGCTTGAGAAACGTAAACATTTTAGCCAAATCAACCCTTACTAGAAAGGTCCCGTGTTGCAGAATCACGTCTTTCTTGTTTGCTTGAGCGCTTCCAGAAATCTTCCGCCCTTTGACGATTATGTTCGGGCACTGTTTAACGTTGCCTTTGTTATATTCAGCGCCTATTCTCATAATGCGGGCGGCTTCAATCAGCCCGTTGCAAACGCGGCTATAAGCCTCTGCGATGTCGTCTGTTCCTAAATCTCGCCGCTTGACTATGGCGCTGTAGGTAATCTCATCTTCTGAGTCGTGGTAGACTGCACCGCCCCCCGACACACGCCTAACAACGTCAACGCCGTGAACCCTGCAGTTTTCCAAGTGAACTTCGTCGTGAACGTTCTGAAAACGT
The DNA here is from genome assembly GCA_964585455.1 of uncultured Candidatus Bathyarchaeia archaeon. Classification (GTDB taxonomy): domain Archaea; phylum Thermoproteota; class Bathyarchaeia; order Bathyarchaeales; family SOJC01; genus CAYGVX01. Next base: position 2,806 of record CAZPDY010000115.1, read on the forward strand.
CCTATAGACACTGCTGATGGTTGCCATCGATAGAAGCGTAGAGTGTTAGGCGCCTTCTCTTCGATTCTCGCTCGCAGTATCGCTTCGTCAACTGCCATGTTAGCGAAAGCGTTGTGAGTTTCGGGTTTTAGTAAGCGCCAAAGAGACATTTCCACATCCAGCTCTTCTGTGCTTGAGCGATGGATATAAATGCGAATCAATTAAGTATTTTTTGGTTTGCTGGTTCGCGATGAACGCCGAGGTTATGATTGCCCGAGAGCTGTTGGACGTCATTCTAGAGAACGCCAGAGCTTTGTATCCCCGAGAAACGGTTCTTCTTTTGAGGGGCAAAGCCAAAAAGGGCAGAATGGAGATAACTGACATCGTCATCCCCCCGTTGGCTACTCATGGCAGGGGGTTCTCAACCTTTCCCGCCCACATGCTTCCCATCGACTTTTCGCTCATAGGAAGCGTCCACTCCCATCCCTCGGGCGTCGCAAAGCCCTCAGTGGAGGATTTGAACCGTGCCTTCGGTAAAGTAATAATGATAGTGGCATACCCTTTCATCGGGCAGGAGAGCGTGGCAGTCTACCTCCATTCGGGAGAAAGGATTACTCTCTATGTGACGGAGTAAGGTGGAAATATGAGTCCCGAGGCAATTTCGAAGGAGACCGTTAGACGATTCCTAATCAACAGGCAAGGTTTTCGAAAAGATGAGGGAAAAAAAGGAACGCTTGAGGCGATTAAGCGGCTGGAATGTGTCCAAATTGACCCGGTCCGTGTCGTCCACCGCAACCACCATCTGGTCCTTCACAGCAGAGTAAGGGACTACAAACCATCCTACCTAGATGTGTTGCTCTACACGGACAGAGCCGCTTTCGAGTACTGGTGTAACGAGAAATCGATAATTCCCATGGAAGAATTCCGATATTTTCGCTACAGAATGCGGAATTACATGTGTTTCCACTCTCCCTTCTATGAACGCTTGAAAGCCCAGCGAAAAGAGCTCAAGGATGTAATCCACCGAGTTTTGTCGTCTATCGAAGTAGGCGGCTCGACGTGTGCAGAGGATTTTAAGGATGACAAGAATGTTGGGAGTAAGACTGCGAACCGCGTTTTAAACATGCTGTGGGACTGCGGCGATGTGATGATTCACCACGTTGATGGAGACAGTCGATATTATGATTTAACGGAGCGTATTCTGCCCAAAAACTTAGACACTGAGATGCCGAGCAGAGAGGAGTATGATCAGTTTATGATTGAGAAGTACATGAGAGCTTACGGTCTGGTTGACGTTCGCGACTGGAGATTCGGCTGGCTTGCCTTGAAGACTCCTCAGCGTAAAGTGATAATCGAGAAGATGAGCAGAGACGGAAGAGTTCTTCCAGTGAAGATAGACGGAGTCAAGTATGTTTACCATGTTCTGGAAGAATATCTGAGCGCTCTCGAAGCCGCAGAAGACTCTCTCGTCGAAGAGGCAGTCCACTTTATCGCTCCCCTCGACAACCTCATCTGGAACCGAAGGATGATTTCCGAAATATTCGGCTTCACCTATGCCTGGGAAATCTACAAGGTTCCGGAGAAGAGGCAGTATGGCTACTATGTTTTGCCTGTTCTTTATGGTACGAGGTTTGTTGGAAGACTCGACCCGAAGTTGGACAGAGCAAGCAAAACGATGATAATCAACTAGCTAACGCTCGAGGAAGACCGCTTTAAAGAAGATCTCGTTCTTGAATTGGCGGTAACGCTTAAACGCTTTCTACACTTTCACGACGTTGCCCACCTTAAGATAGTGAAGACCCGACCCGTGAGACTGAAGAAAGCTCTGTCGGCGGAATTGAAGAAAGCTGCTTCATACTCTACGCCTGTTGTGCAATAGGTTTTCTCTGTATGACAGTTTAAATATTAGAAGTGTGGTTTATCGTAGCGAGAGGACGCAAAACCATGGGTTCAAAGTCGCCAAAAGGCGAATTCGCCGCCAGACAACTAGCCAACAAGAGGAAACGGTACCGATGGAGCGACCGCTACTTCAAACGGCGTATGCTCCGGCTAGACGTGAAAGTCGACCCCCTGCAAGGC
>CAZPDY010000116.1:0-4824 GCA_964585455.1 uncultured Candidatus Bathyarchaeia archaeon
TCCCTGTCCTTTCACTCCGAATTTTTCGCAAAGGTCTCTTACGAGCAGCGTTTCTATTACGTCAGCGCCTGATTCTCCGAAAATCTCCCTGATTGCTTTGGCGAAAACTTGCGGCTTTTCTGGAATTTCTTCAAACTTCACCAAGTATCCTTGTTGTAGATGGTAGTAGACCGCTTTGGCTGTGGTTTCGCCGAAGATATTCCTCATGCTCTCATCTAAAACGTACAACAGCTTCCTCTGTTTTCGTTTTTCAGCTCTCAACGCTACCACCTGAAATCTCCTTGGCTGGGGGAATTACGCATTCATTAGAAGGAATATATTTAACTTTTCGTATGTTATTATCAATATTGTAACGAAAATTAAAGGGAGAAAGGAGGTGACTGGCATTGAAATGGAAAATTCTGCTCCTTGCCTTCCTGCTCATCGCCGCCGCGACAACCGTTAACCTTTTCGCGGCGCCTATCTACTCCTGCGTAAGCACTCTTGCTACCTACGATTCGAGCAGGTTAGTGTTAGATGGATACGGAAACTCGACAACCGCGGGAGGAGGAGACCCAGTCCCAGGCGGGGGAGTACCTAGATAAACTTAAAAAGCATCCATTGACAGCTAAATATAGACTGGAGCGATAGGAATGCAAAGAAGCCTTGACTTTTTCGATTTGAAGATACTCGAGGGCGTAGGAATCTACGGTCCACGGAACATATCGACGGTTGCGAGAAAACTCGGCGTGCCTGAAGCTACGTTGCGCAGACGATTAAAACGGATGCGTTCCCAAGTTTTTCTGTTAACGAACGTTTACAACACCAACATCGGCCTCAAAAAAGTAATAGTCCTAGCAAAAGCCTTCCAAGGACACGAAAACCTGCTCTACCACTGCTTAGATGCGCATGATTACCTAATCTACATCTCTCGATGCTTCGGAGCTTATGAAGGATGCGCCGCGATTGTCGCTGTCCCGACGCCACACTGCCATGATTTTAAGCGGTTTCTGCGGGCGTTAGAGAGTGAAGGAGTTGCAGAACACATTGAGCACCACTGGTCAACTTGCTTCCAAACAGTCAACCTGAAATGCGATTGGTACGACCAAAATTCTGGAGAGTGGGGTTTCTTCTGGAAGGAATGGGTGCAGGAAGTCCAGAATGAAGGAACCGAATTGCCCTTCACTTTAAAAGACCCTGCTGGGTATCCAGTGAAAGCAGATGCAACCGATATTTTTATTCTGAAGGAGCTCGAGACTGACGCCACAAAAAGCCTAAAAGCGATAGCTACAAAGCTGAAAACCACTGTACCCCTGATCAAATATCATTACGACAAACACATCATCGACCTGCAGATGCTAGAAGACTATCAAGTGATTTACTATCCCTTCGACAAAGCAAACTCCAACGGCTTCTACTTCATGTTCACGTTCGAAAACTTGGACAACATGGCAAAGTTCGCGCGGTCCCTCTTGAACAAGCCCTTTGCTCTCTCTTTGGGCAAGGTTTTCGGAAAACCATCACTGTTCGCCTACATCTACCTGCCCTTCGCAGAGTTCAGAAGATTCGTGGACAGCCTAGGGGAGCTGATTAAGACTGGCTTCTTGGTTAGGTATGAATACGTCCTCCAAGACATGGAAACTAGCCGTCGCTACACGATACCTTACAAATCATTCAGGAACAAGTCTTGGCTGTACGAGCAGGAAAAATACTTGAAGACCGTTGACGACCTGATAGCGCAGGAAAAAACCCTCTTTGCTAAAGAGGGGAAACGTGAGGTTGCTCCTAGGCTGACTTCATTAGGTAGTTGAGTATCGTCAGCTTCTGCATCTCAGTCGTGCCCTCGTATATCTCTGTTATCTTTGCGCAGCGGTGGAAACGTTCCAAGTGGTAGTCTGCTAGATAGCCATATCCGCCGTAGACTTGGATAGCCTCGTCTGTCACTTCCATAGCAACCCTGCCTGCGTAAGCCTTAGCAACAGACGTAGCCATCGGACTGACTTTTCCTTGGTCGTAGAGCCAAGCCGCCTTGTAAGTCAAAAGCCTCGCAGCTTCGACTTTCATCGCCATCTCGGCTAGTTTGAATGATATGCCCTGAAAGCTGATGATCGGAGAGCCGAACTGCTTACGACTCTTAGCATACTGAAGGGCTCTCTCGAAGGCCCCCTGCGCCATTCCAACGGCTTGTGCAGCCACGGTGATTCTGGTGCCGTCGAAAAGCTCCAGCGCGTAGTAGAAGCCTCGGTTCAGCTCGCCCACGAGATTTGTCTCTGGCACTTTGAGGTCTGACATGGAAAGAGAGCCGGTTATGCATGGTTTGATTCCCATCTTGCCATGCAGCTTAGTAGCTTCCAGTCCGGGCGTGCCCTTCTCCACCAAGAAGAGGCTTTGCCCTCGGTGGGGTGGCGTGGCGTTCGGGTCTGTCTGGCATAGGATGACGAGGAAGTCGGCTATGGGAGCGTTCGTGATGAATTCTTTGCCTCCATTGATAGTCCATTCATTTCCGCTCTTCACGGCGGTCGTGTCCATGCGGGTTATGTCGCTTCCATGTTCGGGTTCTGTGAAGGCGGCGGCTGACACGGCGTCGCCCCTGGCTAGGGGTGGGATGCATCTTTTCTTCTGCTCATCAGTTCCATGCTTCAGCAGGATGTCTGGGATCATGAGGTTTCCGAGGGACACTGCAGCTCCCAGTCCCGGGTCTGCTCGGCACATTTCTTCGACAACTATGCAGTCTTCTATGAGACCGTAGCCTTGCCCTCCGTGTTCTTCGGGGATTCTCATGCTCGTGAACCCTAGCTTGGCTGCTTTCTTGTAGAGTTCCATGGGGAATTCTTCTTTCTGGTCGAATTCCAGAGCCAGTTCGGGGGTGAATTCTTTCGTGCAGAATTCTTTGATGGCTCTCCTAATTTCTTTCTGTTCATCATTAAACTCAAACTGCAATTGCTTCGCTTCCTTTCTCGTTGAGACGTATTCCTTTCGGGCTATTAGCTCATATACTTTACGTGCGGGCACAGAGGCGCTGGTATTCGTTCGTGAAAGCATCATACATGGCAGTCTTCCTCTCTTTTGGTAGGAAAGAAGAGTCGACCGCGTTCAAGCTCAATTGAAAGAGCTCAGGAACCGTGAAGTTTAGCTTACGGTGCAGCTGCAAATACTCGTTGTTCATGTCTGTACCGAACATGGACGGGTCGTCGCTGCTCACGGTCACGTTGAGTCCTCGTTTCATGAAGGCTTTTATGGGGTGGCTCTTGATGGACTCGACTACGCCGGTTCTTACGTTGCTCGTGGGACACGTTTCGATGGTTATGCCTTTTCTACGGAGATAATCCATCAGCTTAACGTCGTTGTAAGCGGCGACTCCGTGCCCCACGCGCTCGACGCCGAGGTCTTTAACCGCCCCCCAAACACTCTCGGGTCCCGCTGCCTCTCCAGCATGGGCGACTAGGTGGAGTCCCATCTTTCTTGCTCTGCGGTAGACAAAAGCATAGGGTTTGGGTGGGAACATCTCCTCGCTCCCCCCTAGGTCAACCGAGACGATGTTGTCATGCTTCTCTTCAATCAGGTCGAGGAGTTGCATTCCCACTTCGGGTCCGTAGTTTCGGACAAGGTCTACTCTCACGTTGCATTCAATGCCCAAGTCGGTGCGTGCTCTCTGTGCACCCCTGTTTATTGTGTCGAGCATTCTGCCAAAATCGAGTCCTTTTCGGATGTGGTCGTAGGGGGAGAAGCTTGCCTCGACGTATCGGACGTTGCAGCGGGCGTCGGATTCTAGCAGTTCGTAGGTGATGCGTTCAAACTGCGCTTCTTTCGTGATGTAGTCGACGACTTTGATGTAAGTCGTGATAAAGTGGGGGAAGTCGCGGTACTGGAAGAAACGGCTGGCTTCCTCTACAGTCTCAAAAGGTTTCTTGCGTCCGCTTTCTTCTGCTAGCCAGAGCAGCGTCTCTGGTCTAGTAGAGCCCACGATGTGAACGTGCTGTTCAGCCTTGGGCAGTGCTTTAACAAGCTCTTCGACGTTCACTGTGACTCACTGAGGCTACTTGCATAGGGGCTAGTAGGATTTCGGCAACCCCAGAACGTGTTCGCCGATGAATGCCAAAGCCATTTGATGGGTGACGGGCGCGAGTCTGATGAGGTTAACTTCTCTCCACCAACGTTCCACGTCGTAATCCACCGCGTAGCCGTAGCCGCCGAGAGTTTGCATGGCATGGTAGACCGCTTGGGTGCCCGCTTCGACCGCTACGACTTTTGCCATGTTAGCCTCGGCGCCGCAGGGCAGTCCTCTGTCGTACAGCCATGCAGCGCGGTAGTTGAGGAGCTTGGATGCTTCAATCTTCGCTCGTGCCTCTGCGAGGGGAAACTGAATGGCTTGGTAGGAGCCGATGGGGACTCCGAAAACGTTCCTCTGTTTGGCATGCTCGACTGCCTTCTTGATGGCTAATAGCCCGATTCCTCCCGCGGCGGCTGAGAAGGACATTCGTTCGGGGTTCAACGTGTCCAGTATCAGGTACCAGCCCTTGTCCTCCTCGCCCAACAAGTTCTCTTTTTGAAGCTTGAGGTCAGTGATGAAGACGTCGCAGGTTTTCGAGTAGTGAATTCCATGCTTCTCTATAGGTGTTACTTCGATGGCTGGGTTTGGGAGGTCGACGAGGAAGAGGCTCAGACCCATGGTTCTCTTCGGGGCTTTTTCCATCGGGGTTGTCCGAGTTACGAGCACCATTCCTTTGGCTCTGTCTGCGCCCGAGATGAAGGTCTTGCGACCGTTGACTACGTATCCATCTCCCTCCTTTACCGCCATCGTTTGGGTGTTCAGGGTGTTCGTTCCGGCGTCGGGCTCAGTTAAGG
>CAZPDY010000117.1:0-4804 GCA_964585455.1 uncultured Candidatus Bathyarchaeia archaeon
GGGGAAAAGTTGACGTCAAAGTTAACCGTGCATGCTCGCTGTTTCACGTGCACTTCACGAAGGAAGAGGTGAGGAACGCGAAAATTGCCTCAGGGGCTGACAGAAGAAAACTCGTAGAATACCATCAAACCCTAATCGACAATGGCGTCTTCTTCTTGCCAAACAAAACCGGAGCCATAAGCAGTGCCCACTCAAAGGAAGATTTGGACAAGCTTCTCGCCGAGACTGAAACGTATGTGAAGGAATTTTGTGGTGGTTAGAGGAAAAGCTCCTTCTCGAGCGGTCTGAGCATGTTTCTCGACGTGGCTTCCTCAGATTTCAGGTAGGGATAGCCCCTGATGATGGCGGCTGGGATGGCTTCGCTTGCCTGTCCGATTACTAGTTCTGCTGCAGAAGCCAACTCGTCTGCGACTGCTGTGCGCTTAACTCTCAAAACATAGTTGAAGAGGTCTTTTTCGCCCCTCCTGTCGCGTATGGGCATGAAGCCCGCCACTCCTATGGCGACGTTGATTTCTCCGTCCCTGAGGGGTCTTCCATGAGTGTCTGAGACGATGATCGCCACTGTTTTTCCAGTTAGCTTCTTTACCCCTTGTCTGATGTGCTTGGCTGATTCGTCTGGGTCTCTGGGCAGCAGAGCCACGATGGTTTCTCCGGGGACGTTGCTCTTGTCGACGCCCGAATTGGCGCAGATGAACCCGTGTTTTGTCAACGTTATGATGCTACCGTTGCGGATGCGGACGATTCTCTGGGTTTCGTTCAAGACGACTTCCACCAGGCCGGGATCCTTGTCGGTTTTTTTGGCGATGACTCGGGCGAATTGGGAGGGTTTAACGGAGTCGAGGTTTACGGTGTTGCCTTCGGCGCGGGAAACGATGACGTGGGTCACTACTATGACATCGCCTTCTTGAATGGGTGTCTTCTGCTTTTGAGCCGCGTCGCAGATGAGCTTGGACAGGTTGTCGCCTTGCTGGATTATGGGTAGTCCGGTTACTGGGATTACTTGAATTATGTCCATGAAAGAGTGCTTCTGCGATGTGGGCTAATAAGCGTGGTGTTTTGCCATGGTTTCGGCTTGTCGTAGGTCGGTTGGTGTGTTGACGTTGAAGAATGTTGTGAGCTTCGGGTCGAATTGTTGGAGGACCACGGTGGAGATATAGCGGATGTTTCGCATGCCTTCAACCATGAAGCGCATGTCAAACTTGCCTGCGTCTATGGCAGTTCTTGAGGCTTCGACGGCTGTTAGAGTGTGGTAAGCTGCGTGTAGGGGTTCGATGTTGCAGTTTGGCCATCGTGGAATCGTTGCGCTCTTGTTTTGGCATGTGTCTAGGAGGAAGCTGAGTATTCTTGTTGACAGGAAGGGTGTGTCGCACGCGAGTAGCAACGCGTAGTCGTTTTGGGCGGCCTCGAAGCCCGTCAGCGCTCCAGCTAGAGGGGTGTGAACGTTCACTTTGTCAACCATTACTCTTGCTTTTGTGTCGATTGTTTTGGTGAATTTCTTTTTTTGTTCTTCTGAGTTGACGACTATGGTGGTTTCGTCTACGATTGTGTTGAGTTTGTCCAGCACGTGGAGGATGAGTGGTTTTCCCGCCAGCTTGATTAAGCCTTTGTCTTGTCCGAAGCGTTTTGAGGTTCCGCCTGCGACGATGATGGCTGACATTCTGGGGTGGCTCGGCTCTATGAGTGTTCGATTTGCTTTTCTATTTGTTTTCGGTCGATTTCCCGTATTGTTTGGTGGAATCGTTTGGTTGCTTGCATGTATTTGGCTTGGAGGTCTTTTTCGTCTTCGACGAAGTAGAGGTGCTTGAGTTGGTTGATTGTTTGTTGGGGGAGTTCGTAGTGTACATAGCGCATCCTGAAGTCGTAGTGGAGGGGGTGGTGTTTGATGCGGAGGACTTCGGTCAGGGATGCCAATGTGAGGTTGTGGTAGAGGGCTATGGCTTCGAGGAAGTTGTGGCGGTTGATTTCTTTCTGGACGAAGTTGTTGAACATCGCAAACCTGGCTTGGAGTCTGTCGAGTCTCTCGTTGAGCTTTTTGATGAACGCTTCTTTGTCTAGCTTTGGGGGTTTAATTGTGTCTTTTTTGTTGATGTAGAAGACGTTGTTGCCGTGTATCTCTGGGGCTAGGAGCTTGTCTGGGCTGCTCAGTTTTAGGACGCAGAAATCTATGAGGACATATTCGCTCGTGTTCTCGAGGAGGTAGAAGGCTTGGGAGATTCCTTCCCAGCCTGTTTGGGGGATGTCGAGTTTTTGTTTGATTGGGGACAGGGATTTTAGGGCTTTTTCGGCTGCTTGGAAGGTTTCTTCGACTTTGTCGTCGTCTACGGCTACGTAGAGGTCCATGTCCGACCATTCATCCAGCCTGTTGAACGCTATGGCGCCGCCCTCCCAGAAAGCGTAGATGTAATCGAGTGGTTCAAGCGCTGAAGTGAGAGCGTGAACTATTGCGTCCCGGTCTAGTTCTTTTGAGTTTGTCATTTTGACACCAGCACGATGCCATCGCTCTTTATTTCTGGCATGTGGGGCAAAAGTATACTTGACCCCCTCCAACGCTCAACTTTTCTGTTTGCGTGCCACATATTGGACAAGGCTTTTCTTTCATGTTGGGACCCATAGCTGGTAGGTAGCTACCTTGTTTTCCATAGAGGTCTTGGAATTGGTCTTTCCCATTCAGCCTAATTCTCTCCCGAAGCACAAGCTTAATCGCATCGTAAAGCGCCCGTCTTTCAACCTCATTCAGTTCTGAGGTTTTTCTCTTTGGGTGAAGCTTGGCTCTGTATATTATGTCTTGGAAAGCACTGTTGCTGAGTCCTACAATAATGGCATCTTTTCCTACAAGCACTGACTTGAGCGCTCTACTGTTGCCCGCCAAGAGTCTCGAGAAGCGTTCAGGGGTAAATTCGTTGTCATCTGTAGGTGAAATTATCTCGGGATTGAAATCTCGTCTATAAACGTAGGAGCGCTCAAGGTCGCTGTCTTTCACTGCGTTGATGAGACCCATGCTAGTAAGCCTCTCTTAATTCGTAACCGTCACCCCAGATAATTTCGTATTGCTGATTTGAAAAGAAAGGTGGGTCTGCATAAATCATATCTACTGATTCGTTCGGGAATTTAGCCATGACTTCTTTACAGTCACCACAGTAGATAGTGTTCGGTCTGAAATATGGAATAGTCAAGCCAATTCCTAAGTATGTATCAAGTCAGAAAGTCTTTTAAGTCTATCCCGATTCACTCTTTATAAGAGAGGGTCATGATGGGAATCAAATTCTCATTCTTCGCCTATGGAATCCTAGCAATAGCGGCACTTCTTTTCGTGTTGTATTTTCTAGGTCAAACACAACAATTTGAGGTCAGCAACGAAGCTCTTCAACCGTTTCTCTATCTTGGTGGTTTCATAGTAGTGATGTTCATACTCTATATGTTCGTGAAATTGGCTAGAAGATAATTCTATCAGTCTTTTTAAGTCAGTTAATCAATTGATTAAATTGGAGAAGACTGATAACAGACGAAAGAGTTCTGGTTGCGGGAGATATCTCTATTATTCCATCGTTTCCCAAAACAGACGTATTTTTGGTTGAGCAGCCTTTGATATATTTGTCAGTAAAATCACACCTAGACGAGATAGCTCAAGTTAGGCTACATAAAGCCTAAACGCAAGCTCTTGGAAAGTTTATGAGGCAACTGCAGCTTAGAAGAAGAAGGACTGCTCGATTTTTCAGGTTCTACTACTTCTAACCCAAGTCACTCAATCTTCGTATGATTGTCTCCCTCGTCTCCCAACATGCATTAGCATCATTCTATTCGTTGAAATCTCGACCGAGAATAGCCAACTTGCATCCTCTAAGAGCCATGCATTCTTTGGCTGACATTCTTGATTTTGTTCACCGCAGTTTTACATAATCCTAGGTGAAGGTTGCTCAGTGCATTCAAGCTTTTTATTGCGGACACATATAGTGCAAACAAGAAGCCTCTTGAACTTTAGCATGATTTCTAAGGATTATGCCCTTAGGCTTATTGCGCGTTTTAGCAGGCGCTCTCACTCTGTCCTAGCATCCGAGATCATGCGTGCCCTCGCCGAAAAGCTGGGCGAGAACATAGACGAGTGGGAACTCGTCGGCTTACTCCACGATCTCGACTACGACCATGTTAAGGGCGATATGAGCAAGCATGGCTTAGTAACTGCACAAACGTTAAAAGACAAGTTATCCCCGAGCGCTCTCCACGCCATCCGAGCCCACGACTACCACACGGGCATCAAGCCCACAAGCATCTTGGACAACGCGCTAATAGCAGCTGACATGGTAGCCACACTCGTAGAAGACTTGCAAGCTCAGAACACACCAATAACGCTAAAGGCTCTCAGAAACATGCTACACCGACAAACCTCACAAAAACCATGGCTTAAAACCCTGACACAAACCCGCAAAACCATAGGCATACCCACAAAACAACTCCTCAAAACAGCGATAGAGGCGATGCCAACGCAACATTCCTAATAGGACGGTCTAGACAGGGCGCAGACAACGCTCACACAACCTCACCAAACCCTCTCTGCGCCTGATGCGCGGGCGGCGGCCTCTTCTGCGCATACCTATAACGCCGCGGCCTGCCCTCCCTCGTCAACACGCCCTCCTTAACCAAGTCTATCAACGCATGTGCCACCGCAGTGCGGTCGTAATGAAAACCCTGCTTCGCCATCTCACCATGAACCTCCCCCAAACCCCGAGGCGTCGAGAACCAGCCCTTCCGCCACAACCGCATGATAATAGCCTTACAAGTCTCCGCCCTCGACGACACAGCCTCCCCC
>CAZPDY010000118.1:0-4804 GCA_964585455.1 uncultured Candidatus Bathyarchaeia archaeon
ATCCTAGACGCCTCGTAACATGCCCACCACTCCATTCCGTCAATCATGAAAGAGTCAGGGTCATGCAAGCTCGAACGCCCATGCTCAGTACTGTGCATCGTGCAAACGAGGGGCTTGTTCAAAAAATGCTTAAAACCAACGCCCGCAGGTCCAACGAGCCAGTCGTGAATGTGGATCAAGTCGAAGCCAAAATCCTTGTTGGCGGCTGCGAGACGTTTCTCTAAGAAGTGGTTGAACAGGAAAGCCCAAGTGAGAAAGTTTGGGTGTCCCACCTCGGTCTTGGAGCGGTAAACCTTGAAGCCCTCAACCTCCTCGTAGTCCGGTGCTCCGGGAAAATCCAGCGTGACGACGCCCACTTCATTCCCAGACTTAGCCAGCGCCCTCGCCAACCCAAAAACGTGACGGGCTATCCCTCCGACGATCCTAGGCGGGAACTCCCAAGACAGCAGACATATTTTCATGCAATCAAGCCTTTCTCTTTTGCAGTTAAATCTTCGAGATACTTCACCCTAGCCTCAACTGTCGCCAGAAGTCTTCTCCGAAGTGCCTCACCCTTCAGCCTTTCCTTGGGCAACGCTGATATCTGCTCTGCGAGTTTCTTGTCGCCCAAAACTTGGCTTACCCATCTTTCGAAGTCCCCCCTCTCCATGTGGTACTGAAGAGACTGCAAGGGAACCTTGTTCAGCGCTGCAAAAAACTCGTACAAATCGTAAGCCGTCAAGCTGGTTGGTCGCGCAAACTCGTAGAAGAACGAGAAGCCCCTGTCAGCGGGCAACCGCCTCAAGACCCATTTGGCGGCGAGTTCGGGTCGCTGGAGTTCTTGCAGAATCCTAGCTTCAAAGTCGGAGAGTATGTTAGAAAAAGTGACGAAGGCTTCTATCGGGTTTCCAGAAGGGTTGAAGTAGTTGTGAACATCGCCCGGTCCTCCGCCTTTCACGCTCATGTAGTACAGGTGGTCGCTCATCTGAAAGTACCGCCAGAGCGTCAGCCAAAACTTGTCCCCCATTCCCTTCACGAAGGGTTCTAAGCCCTTCAGGAATTCGTAGGAGACTATCTGCATAGGGTTGCTAATCCAAGCGCTCGGGTCACGCTCCAAATCAGCCCAAGAAATAGTGTTGTACTCGTGAACGTCGACTTCTCCGACGGGTTGGTGAAGGCTTATAACTTCGGAAGGAGTCCGCCAGTATAGATGCTCCCATTTGAGCACTTCTCCAGGCAGCCACTTCAAGAATTCGTGGATGCCACCTTCTGGCCAGTGATGCTCTCCGAAAGTTTCGTAATCGATGAAGATGACCGCAGTTTGTCCTTGTTGTATGGCTGCGAGCCAACTCGCGTATTTCTGGGCGGTCAGAGGCCACTCGTTCCACCACGTCGAAGAGAACCGAAAGCCAATGTCGTCTGAGAGGCGGTAGTTTCGGAACAAGACGGGAATCGAAGAACCCTTTGCCCTGTAGACATAGTTTGGGCTTCGCCATCTGAGAACGCGTTCCACGCCCTCGGTCACAATTGCCTTATAACCCATGTCTGCAGCTGTCTTGGCGATTTCGTTGTTGTAGAGGCATTCGGTGTTCTCGAAAATTTTCGGTTCGTAGTTGAACAAGTCTTTCATCGACTGTCGATGCATCTTGACTTGCTCGACGAATTCTGTTCGGTCGATGCCGAAGAGGCTGGCTAGAGAATGGTAGTATGTTTCCTCCAGAAACTCGACACAGCCAGTCTTCGCCAACTGCCTAAAAGACTCGAGGAGGTCTGGATTCCAACGTTCACATTGCTCGATAAAAACCCCAGAAACTCCATAAGAAACCTTGAACTGCTTCTTCTCACGCTTAAACCTGTCAATCTCTGCGAGGATGATGTTGTTTGCTGGAAAATAGCATTTTCTGGCAGCGCGGTCGAAGATGTGTTTGTTGAGGGTGTTGTCAAAATAGAGTTCAAACATGTCCTTCTTTGAGGCAGGTGGTCTTGCCAGTAGGTCATGGTGAAAGTTGCGGTTTAGCCGCAGTGGTTGATGGACTTCGAACATGAGGCAGATGTCTGTCAACTTTGTTCCGACCTGCTGGAAGTTTGGTTGTTGTGTATCGTGTTTCCTCCTTATTTAGTTGCCTTCTCTAGAAGATTGTTCTAGAACATTTCCCTCAAATTTCGGCCTAACGTACAACACGTCCTCAACATAAGCTCTCAAGGGCTCAGCAACACTCCATGCTTGAGAAATGCAACCTCCAGGCGAATGGGGCAGGTCTCCCTCGAAGACTTCACTTATCGTTCCGAGCCCCGCGCACAACAGTTGTTCCTTGAAGGCGGGTTGAATAAAACTCTCAAAAGCAAACCTTCTCCACTCTGAACCGAAATTCTTCGGCTTCAGGAATGCCGTGACGAAAGGTCCGAGCAGCCAGGGCCACGCTGTGCCGTTGTGGTAAGCATAGTTGCGCTCAGTCCAGTTCCCCCCGTATTTTCCGCGGTATCTTTGGTCGTCTGTTGACAGAGTTCTAAGCCCAAAGGTTGCCCAGAGTTTCTCATGAACGACAGAGACAATTGCCACTTGTTGTGCTTTATTGAGCATGGAAAAATCGAGGGACACAGCCATTATTTGGTTTGGTCTCAACGAAGCATCCTTATTTTCCCCTTCAACGACGTCGAAAAGGCAGCCGGTCTGAGGGTTCCAGAATTTTTCAACAAAGCTCTTCTTGGTTTTGTCCGCCATTCTTCGGTATTTCTCAGCCAAATCGTCGTAGCCGAAGCGTGTTGCAAGTAGTTCCATCGTTTTCAGTGCGTTGTACCATAAGGCTTGAACCTCCACAGCCTTTCCTTCTCTTGGCGTTACGGGTTTGTTGTCCGTCATGGCATCCATCCACGTGAGCCTCGGTCCATGCGCAATCAATCCATCACTGTCAAGACGTATGTTGTTTATTGTTCCTTGTATGTGATGGTCTATTACAGACTGAAGCATAGTCCACAATTTCTGTTGAACAAAGACGAAGTCGCCCGTGTACTTCAAGTATTGAAGGACGGCATTGAAAAACCATAAAGTTGCATCGACGGTGTTGTAGACTGGCTTTTCTCCAGCCTCGTCGGGAAAACGGTTGGGGACGACTCCGTTGCTGCAGTAACGCTTGAAGGTAAGTAGGATTTCTCTGGCGTCGCCGAAACGTCCAGTGACGAGTGTTAAGCCTGGCAGAGAAATGAGAGAGTCGCGTCCCCAGTCTTCGAACCAGTGGTAGCCAGCGATGACAGTTTTCGTGTTCGTAGACGAACGCAATACGATAAAAGAGTCGGCTGCTAGAACGAGCCGCTTTAACCAGTCTTCTTGGGGTACGTTAGGATTGTTGACATGAAATCCTGTTAGAAGATTAGCCAGCCTATCAGATTCCCTCTGACGAAAGCGGTCAGAATCTTCCAACCCCTCAAGCAACGATGAATTGGCTTTTTCAGTTTCTTCTGCGTCCCTGCCAGCCACCGCAGCTACACTAAAGTCCGTCTTCTCGTCGGCTTTTAGGTCAATCTCAAATCGTCCAGGCACGTGGCAATCGTCGAAACAGCTTGTCCCCTGCGCTTTGTCCACTCTGAAAAATATGCCCTCAACCCATCTTCCTTCCTCAGCAACGTACCTTCCAGAAGTTGAAGAGATGATTAACGTGGATTTGGGGTTGGCTATTTGGAGTGTTGTTTTTTGTGCAGATGGCTTTTGAACAAAGCTCCATCCAAGCTTGTTTTTATCGGTGGTTGAATGGAAGTGCCTCGAATTAACGAGAGGGTAGATGTGTAGGGTTGCTTTTCTTGGAGAAAAAGCTTCATAGGAAACTACCGTCGCGTTCTTCCCGTGAGGCATGAATACAGTCTTTCGGAGTTTAATGTTGCCCACGTCGTAAGTAAAAGTGGGGAATGGAGCTTGGGAAAAGCGTTGGGGACTGTTGAAGTCTGGTGGTTGTATGCCATAGCTGAACTCGTTAGCACTCAGATAGTAGATTTTATCGTCAATCAGAAGTCTCTCGTCCAGCTTCGAAAGCACCACTCTCCTATCTACGGGAGGGCTAAAGGAGGCAACCAGAAGCCCATGGTACTTGCGCGTGTTGATTCCCAGAACGGTGGAAGAAGAGTACCCGCCTAAGCCGTTTGTCAGCAACCACTCTAAACTCATCGCCTTCTCGGTATCTGAGAGGACGTCACCGCCAAGCTCGATTTTAGGCAGATTGACTTCCATTCAGCCCAACCCTTACGGCTTCACCAGTTTAGCGACGTTCTTGCCTCTTTGAACGCCGAAGTACCTAGCAACAGGGTTGCACTTCGTCCTCAACAAATAGGCAAGAGGCTGTTTCAAATTTATCTCAGTAAGCGTTTCTGCGTATCCCATGCCCTTAGCGATGACAAAGTCTGCTTCGTCGAAGGCTTTGACGAGTTCTCCTGAGCGTTCTTCTGGCAGGGGCAAACCCACAGCGTCGGCGCCAGTCGTGATGACGGCGTCCGCTACTTCGTACATGCTTACGGTTTTGGCGTCTTCGAGGGTGGCATCGTTCAGGATTGGCCCGCCTTTAACCACGGTGATGACCCGGGCACGCAGTTGTTTTAATTCGCCGATTAAGAGTTTGTCGAAGGCGATTTCTCCAGCGTTGTCGGTCAAGAAGAGAATGGTGTCTGCTTTCTTGGCTTCCACGTAGATTTTGCTTATATCATCTACTGCCAAGTCTTCTTCGGCTTTCGCAACTAATTGTTTCAGTTCGTCTAAATTGACTTCGTGTTCTGGAATGTCGAACTCGATGATGTTCCCCGCAATGGCGGCGAGGCAAGCAGTCCTGAACCTCTTCTCTGG
>CAZPDY010000119.1:0-4797 GCA_964585455.1 uncultured Candidatus Bathyarchaeia archaeon
GTGGTTTCTCATTAGGGAATAGCGTCGGTCCCAGTCGATGACGCCCTTGATTGTTTCGCCTTGTTTCATTTCGCCCACCACTCCACCTGCTAGATGTAGGACTCTGCCCTTGTTCCATTGAACGTCCACCACGTTTGCCCTGGCGTGTTCTCCTTCTATCACGCCTTTGTCGGAGGGTTGTCCCCCGCCAGTGGGGTAGAAGGCTGTGGCGTCGAGGATTATGCCGACTGAACCGTCGTTCTTGATGATTTGGAGAACTTTGGCTTTGAATTCTCGCATGTAGGCGTCGTCGTAGTAGAGAAGCTTGGTTGCAGAAATATTCTCCATCGGATTTCACCATCGCTCTTTCGGGTTAGAAAATGAAATATCCCTCAAGTTATATAACACATTCACCCGTGGTGTCAAGATGGACGTTTTCGAAGCTGTGAAGAATAGAAGGAGCATCCGAGCATTCGAAAGAAAAGCCGTACCCGAAAAACTAGTAGAGAAGCTCGTCGACGCTGCCAGGCACGCGCCTTCAGCTGGGAACATTCAGCCGTGGGAATTCGTCATAGTCAAGGACCCGCAGATAAAGCATGAGCTTTCAGTCGCTGCTTTTAACCAAACTCTTATTGAAGAGGCGTCCGTCGTGATAGTCGTTTGCGCAGATGAAGCACGCTCTAGTCAGGGTTATGGAAGCCGCGGAGCGAGCCTCTACTGCATCCAAGACACTGCCGCTGCCACGCAGACCATGCTTCTAGCCGCCCACGCCCTCGGGCTTGGCGCTTGCTGGGTAGGAGCTTTCCAAGAAGAGATGGTGAGAAAAGCCATAAGGACTCCGGTCCACGTGAGACCAGTTGCGTTGATTCCAGTCGGGTCTCCCGCTGAAAGCCCGACGCCACGAAGAAGAAGACCTATGAGCGAGATTGTTCATCGAGAAACCTTCTAATCATCGGCTGAAGTGAACAGTGTTCCCTGCGCCTTTAGTCATCACTACTTTTCAGTAGCATACATTTGTCTTTAGCGATTATTCCTCAGCGGGCTCTTCCGCGCACTCGGGGCTCAATCAGAGTCCACAACCACTCGACAAACTCGCCCAAGTTCTTCGTCTGAATGTACACCTCACCCGGACCTACGATGTTCGTCACCAGCCCTTCGCCCCCTAGGATCGTCTCTTTTAATCCACCGAACTTCGTGACTTTGTAGCTGCACGTGCTGCTGAAGGCTACGAGGTGGAAGTTGTCCACAACCAATGATTGACCAGGCTCTAGAACGTGTTTGTCGATAGCGCCAAAAGTGTTGATGAAGAGGGTTCCGCTACCAGAAACCTTAATCATGAACAAGCCCTGCCCGAACAAGCCTTTCGTGAAGCCCTCCCACTTCACGTCCAAATCCACGTTCTCGGTGGACGCGATGTAGGCCGACTTCTGAATTACATAGCCCTGATCAGGTTTGACCTCCAGTTTCTCAATATCACCCACGGGTGCCGAGACGAACGCCACCTCGCCCGGGAAGTTGTTCGCCATGTACTCGTTCACCCAGAAGGATTGCCGCCCGAACAGCGCCAGCCCTAATGTGCCCAGCAGGCTCGTCTCCCGCTTCCGAGTGTGCACCTCAACGCTGGGGTCCATGTAGGTCATCGCCCCGGACTCGGCCACCACCTTCTCACTTGGCTGAAGCTTCACGACGAGCATCGAATACGACGGCTTGTACTTGATCTCGTACTCCATGAGATTCCCTCACATCAACCACATACAATCCTCTGGTTTTTAGCTGTTACGCGAGCCTTACGGAGTCAGTTGTTTTAGTCCCTAACGAGCCCATTTTGTCGGGTTTAATTTTAATAGCCTACTCCTGTTAAGTTTAACCGAGGGGCACCTCTTGAAGTTCTCTCTGATAGCCGACTGTTACGAAAAAATCGAAGCAACAACCAAAAGACTCGAAATGACCGACTATTTAGTGGAGCTTCTCAAACTGACCCCTAAAAACATCATAGACAAAATCGTCTACTTAACACAGGGAAAACTGTACCCCGACTTCGTCGACGTCCAGACGGGAATAGCCGAAAAACTCGCCATCCAAACAGTCGCAAAAGCGACGGGAAAGAGTGAGAAAGAAATCGAAAAAGACTTGGCGAAGACAGGAGACATAGGCGAGACCGCCCAACGATTCCTCACAACAAAAGCCCAAGCAACCTTGTTCAAAGGCGCCCCCCTGTCAGTCGAAGAGGTCTACGACGTGCTCGACAAGATGGCACGTGCATCGGGGGCAGGCTCGATGGACAAGAAACTAAACAATCTGGCAGGACTATTAACCAGAGCCACGCCCAAAGAGGCAAAATACATCTTAAGAATCGTCACAGGAAGCCTCAGGCTCGGAATCGCCGACATGACCGTCCTCGACGCCCTGGCAATCGCCTACGGAGGCGGAAAAGAAGCGAGAGAAGCCCTAGAACGAGCTTACAACATCTCGTCAGACCTCGGAAAAGTGGCTAAAACAGCAGCAGAGAAAGGGCTGAAGGGCATTGAAAAATATGAGGTGTCACTTGGAAATCCTATACGACCCATGCTCGCAGAGCGGCTGGGCTCGCCAGAAGAAATCTTAGAGAAGCTCGGCGGCAAATGCATGGCAGAGTTCAAGTACGACGGGGAGCGTTTGCAAGCCCACAAGAAAGGCGACAGTGTTACCCTATTTTCTAGGCGCTTGGAAAACATCACGGACCAGTACCCCGACGCCGCGGAACTCTTCAAAAAACACGTAAAATCGGGGAACGCCATCATCGAAGCCGAATGCGTCGCCGTAGACCTCGAGACTGGAGAGATGAAGCCCTTCCAAGAACTGATGCACCGTAGACGCAAATACGGCGTCAAAGAAGCGATGGAAGAATACCCAGTCTCACTCTTCACGTTCGACATGCTATACGCCGACGGAAAAGACTACACTCTAGAACCCTACCCGACAAGGCGTAGGAAGCTCGAGCAAACAATCACTAAGAGCGACCGCGTAAAGACCGCAGAATCCCTTATCGTAGATAACGTGAAAGACATGGAGCGATTCTTCGAAAAAGCCGTGGAAAACGGCTGCGAAGGACTCGTGTGCAAGTCAGTAGCCAAAGACTCGGTCTACCAGGCGGGCGCAAGAGGATGGCTGTGGATAAAGTACAAGCGGGAATACAAGAGCGAGATGACCGACACGGTCGACTTGGTAGTCGTCGGCGCCTTCCACGGCAGGGGAAAACGCGCAGGAACCTACGGAGCACTGCTCTTGGCAGCCTACAACCCTGAAAAAGACGTCTTCGAAACCGTGACAAAATGTGGGACGGGCTTCACCGACGAAGACTTGGAAAAACTGCCCAAGATGCTGAAGAAGCACGAAGTTTCTCATAAGCATCCGAGGGTGCAGTCGACGCTCGAAGCCGACGTGTGGTTCGAACCAGTCGTCGTGATAGAAGTCCTTGACGCCGAGGTTACCCTAAGCCCGATCCACACGTGCGCTACAGACGCTATCCGCAAGGGAAGCGGCTTAGCCATAAGGTTTCCCCGCTTCACCGGAAACTACAGGCTCGACAAGGCGGCGGAAGACGCAACGACCGACAAGGAGATAGTGGAGATGTACCGAAGTCAGCTGAAGAAGCTGGCTGAGAGCTAATGGGGCGGCTTTAGCGAGAGGTTAAAAAACATCGACGCGTCTATGAAACATCAGCAACCCATAGCCAAAACGTGGCGACGATGACAAAACGACAGAAACAAAAAACACCCGAAAAACGTGTGAGCAGAAAGCTACTGTATAGCGTCGTCGTAGTTACCCTCATCCTCGTGGCTAGCCTAGTTACATATTACTTGTTCTTTCAACCTCGAGTGGAGAGCTGGACGGCTGCCCTAATAGACCAAGTAACCATCGAAGAAGGGTTATTCAACGCAGACTTTAACGCTACAATCACTTCTCTGCTCAACGCCTCAAAGTTTGACGTGAAATACTATCCTGGAGAGGACACCAATGTGACGTTTTACAGAGACCTTCCCTCAAAAGGCAACAAGATAATTATCCTGAGAGCCCACTCTGCAGTAAGAAGTGGAAGTAATAGCGATTTCGTTGACCTATTCACCTCAGAGTCTTACAGCACACAGAAAGAGATACAATACTCCAGTTATGGAAACCAAATAAGCGTCGCCCTATTCTTGGGCACAGACCACAAGTATTTTGCAGTTGGTCCTACTTTCGTGGATTTGAGTATGCGAGGACGGTTCGACAGCGCTTGTGTGATTATCTTGATGGGATGCGACAGCCTGAACAAAACCACAATGGCAGAAGCGTTAGTGAGAAGAGGAGCTACAGTCGTCATTGGGTGGACCCTTTCGGCAGAATTAAGTGATGCCGACGAGTCTACATTGGAACTGCTTCAGTACTTGCTTGTTAATGAATATAACATTGAAGCGGCTGTGAACAAAATTAACCAGCGTTATCATCCTTCCGGGACAACCCTCGATTACTATCCGAAAACCGCTGGAAACTACATCGTCTCAACTAGAGAGAGTGAAACTCCTCAAGCCTTGAGAGTGGGACTGTTTCAGCCATCTGCCTTGACTACAACGCCTAAGCGGAAACCTAGTAGTATGGATGCCTTCTTCAGCTGAGACGAAGCGACTGCCCTATTGTTCTTTGATTTGAGTTTCCACTGTTCCATGCGACTGCGGTTTCTCGAAGGTCACGGTTGCCTTGGGCTTCGTGACGGTGGGTGGCGCAGAGCGAGGTTTCTTGATGCTCTCGTAATGCTTCGAGACGATGAGGTACAGGCGGTCTCTGAGGTCCATCCCTATG
>CAZPDY010000120.1:0-4780 GCA_964585455.1 uncultured Candidatus Bathyarchaeia archaeon
GGCGAGCCCTTCACTCTCGAGCATTCCATGTTCCTCAACGAGTACGATGAGGCTGGGGTTGAAAGCCTTGTGAGGGAATGGATGCGAACGGGCTTCACGAAGCCAGGCGACTTAGCCAGAGCCTCAAAGATAACGGAGAAGAACCTAGTCTACCTTCCCTTCTGGGTCTTGGAAGTTGAAGCCTCCAGCTCGTACAAGGGTGTCTTTGAGCGCCTCACCCCGCCAGCCGTGAAAGAAGGAACGATTAAGAAGCATTATGACTGGCTCGTCCTCGCAAGGAAAGCCACGCAATTCCCCACCAGAGAATTCGACGTACCCTTAGAGGGAAAAGTGTTCTACGACTTTCGAAAGATAGAGGGGTTTGCGAAGGTCTTGAACAGCGAAATCGAGAAGGCTGAGGCGGTTGAGAAGGCGAGGCAGGAAATCGAAGCGCATCATGAGTTTTTAGCTAAGCAAGAGGTGGATCGAGTGATCGAGATACACACAGACTTCAAGTTCGGCGACGCCGTCTACTTGCATGCACCCGTCTGGTTCGTGGCTTACGAGTACAAGAAGGAACGATACCAGATAATCTTGGACGGGGCGACGGGAACGGTGATTAAAGGCGACATACCAGCCACAAAGCTCGGACTCTTCTGAGCCTCATGCATCAAAGCTTAAGAATCCATTGCTTTAACCATTCTACGAGTGTGACGGAATGCCTAAGTGTCCGAAATGTGGAAATGAAACTGGGACGTCCTTCTACTGCGCGAACTGTGGGACTCTCGTCAGGGAAGAATGTCCGAGTTGCAGAGAACTCGTGGATGTGAGCATGAAGTTCTGTCCGAAATGTGGAAAACCCAACAGACTCTACCCTTCTTGACACGCATGACTGTTCGCCTGCACATGTTAGCAAAAGGTTCTTGCTTCACTTCGTTTATATTCATTCTCAACAATCCTATTAAGGAGGAAAGAGAATTCAAAACGTTGAGAGGAATGGTTGAATGAAAGCTTTAGTCGTGTATGACACGGTTTCGCCCAAAAAGTTGACCATGAAAGTCGCCGAAACCATCGTTAGCATCTTAAAGGACAGAGGGCTGGAGGTTGACTCCTCCTTCGTAGAGAACATCGACTTGGCAGCCGTCAAGAACTATGATTGTGTGGTTGTGGGTGCACCCACGATGTATTTCAATGCCACAAAAGGAATAATGCAGTTTCTCGACAGTTTCAAAGAGAACGAGTTTTCTGGCAAGTCAGCAGCCGCTTTTGACACACAACTGCAGGGTAGGTTCTACGGAAACGCCGCTAAAGCAATAGACAACAAGCTTAGAAAGCTGGGGTTCGAGATTATTGCCCCTCCGCTCGTTACCTACGTGGAAGGGAATAAGGAGTAAATGCATCTGAAAGAGGGGGGAACTGGAAAAAGCAGAGAAATACGCCGAAGACTTGGCAGACAAACTAAAAGCGTAGCCAACACGAATGCGCGCTATCCAATGTGCAGGTACTGCCACAACAAATCTTCGATTTTCTCTGGCTTATCAGCTAGCTTATCCCACAGCTTTCCATCATCATAAGATTCTAGTCTACTTATCACTCCATCTATCACTCTCTTCGGAAAAACGCCATCTGCCTCGTAGTGCCCCCTGTCTTCTCTGAGGCTTTTTGCGGCTTCAGCGCAGGACAATGGAAGAACCTTATACTCCCCGCTCCTTCTGGTTGTGTTGTCGGCGTTCAAGTCTTCAGCAACCTCCACAGCCTCTTCGGGGTTCTTCAACCCATAATCAACAGCCGTCGCGATTCCCGCAAGCAATAAGTAGCTGTTCGCTGAGGGGTCTGGGGCTCTGAACTCGAAAGTCCTCCTGCAACCGTCTGCGTCCTTGAAGTCTTCTCGGAAGTTCCACAACAGGGGAATGCGTATCAGTGCCAAGCGGTTTCTGGCTACCCAGCAGATGTGCATGGGCGACTCTTTTCGAGAAACAAACCGCAGGTACGAGACGGGTGTGGTGTTCCCGAAAGCCGTTAGGCTGGAGGCGAACTTGAGTATTCCGCCAATCATCTGCTTTGCTTGGGCGGTTATGTTGCCACCAGAGTCTGTAGTTATGTTTTTGTTCTCTTCTAGCCCGCAAAGGTGAAGGTGCATCCCGTTCCCAGCGTGGTCCATCGATATTTTCGGAGAGAAGGAGACCGATACTCCGTGTTTTGCACAAACGTTCCTTATGACCCATTTTGCGATGGTTACAGCTTCCGCCATTCTCGTTAGGCTCTGCGGCAGGAATTCTACTTCATGCTGCTCCAACACCAAGCCTGTTTTAGTTTGGAATTTGCCCACTTCGGCATGTCCATATTTCGTGGTTAGCCCTACGTCTTCGAGGGTTGTCAGAATCTCATTTCGTAGGTTGTTTAGCTTGGCGAAGGGAGAAGACTCGTGATAATTCTTCTCCGAAACCTCTGGAAAAGCCGTTTCCTCTGGTTTGTGGATTAGGTAGAATTCCAGCTCCGCTAAGGCTTTGAGGACCACGCCTGTTGAGGAACGCAGCTTTTCCTCAGCTCGTAAGAGAATGTTTTGTGGGGCTATGTCCAAGGGGTTGCCATCTTCGTCGATGTAATCGCATAAGATGTTGAGAGTCGGTGTTGAGCTGAGCGGGTCCACGAAGGCTGGTTCTGTCTTGGGCATGATGTATATGTCGCTCTTGTTCGGGTCGATGTAGGAGAACAGACTTGAACCGTCGACTCTCTCGCCGAATTCAAGAACCTCGTCCAGCCTCTCTTGGTTTCTCACTGTGAAACTGAGGGTTTTGAGCCGACAGTCCTCGGGAATGTGGCAGAGGTTTAGGATTTTTATGTTCTTCTCTTGAACGAGTTTGATGACGTCTTCCTTCGTAAAACTCTGCATCTCGAAGCCTCAGAGCCGTTGAAGTGGAAGGAGATACTATTTTTGGACTCTTATTTTAACCCTCGCACCCAACCCTAGCCATCCATCGCACTTTCAACTTCTTCTTCGGTTGGAAACGCGCCGCTAGCACCCATGCGAGAGCATGCAATAGACGCCACCACCTGCCCATAAGCAACAGCTTTCTCGAGACTCCAACCGCGGAGCAAGCCTTTAATCAAGCCCGCAGAAAACCCGTCTCCCGCACCCGTCGAGTCAACCGTCTTGAACTGTGCCTGCAGTCGAGGCGCAACTGGAAATTCTCGGTGTATTTCTGCAGAGAAGACCTCACATCCTTCGTTGCCCTTCGTGAGAATCACGTTTTCTACGCCGTACTTCAACAAATCCGCGGGGCTTTCCAACGCTTCTTTAGACGCTGCTCGCAGTTGTCTCCACCCAGCCTGGTTTAAGATAAATGTTGTTGTGTGTTCGAGGACGCTGCGGAGGTGTTCTACGCCGAAGTTCATGTAGGGCACTCCGGGACGATAGATGACTGTTTTGTTTCGTGCTTTTGCGTAGTCGGCGATTGCAGACGCGATTTCAACAAAGACTTCTCCGACGTAAACGATTCTGCACTGGTCTGGGGCTCGCCAGTCAATCTGGTCTAAGGATGTTAGGGAGAGTGCAGACGTGGGCGAGCCGACGGCGAATAGCCATCGATGTTGACTGTTGTCGCTTAGGATTAGTGTCTGGAGCGAAGAAGCGTCCACGAACTGAATGCCCGACAAGTCAACGTTGTTTTGGCTCAGGTTCTCCAACAACATTCTCCCAGCAGAGTCGCTCCCAACTGTCCCAAAAAAAGTCACTGGAACGTTAAGCCTCGAGAGAGCCACGGCTACGTTCGCTCCCATTCCTCCTGGAAAGCGCCCAGTCTCCTTGACGTAGACGACTTCGTCGGAGGTTGGCAATCTTTCTAAAGTGCCATAGACGTCGAGGGCGACACTCCCAAAAACGGCTACTGTCATCTCTGTTTTAGGCTGCTTCTTGACAACTTCGAGCAAATACTCCTTGTCCAAGCCTCGGTGGAAGGAGTCGATGTCCATGCCGTACCTCTGGCAGACCTCGACGATGCTGGCAGAGTATAAGCGGAAGAGTTCTTCGATAACCGTCTTCGTCAAGTCCAGAGAGACTTCACTCGGGGGTTTCAGGAAGAGGATGAGCCATTTGCCCAGGCTTGTCGGCTTGTACCACTTAACCCAGACAGCTCTTCCCTTCTCAGTGCTCACCTCCATGCCTTCCTCGAGAACTTCAGCCTGCACCATCTTCTTCAGGTACTTTATAATCGACTTGTTGGAGTAGGGCAGCTGCTCCATCAAATCATGCTGATAAGTTCTCTCATCAACGCTCATTCTTCCCAAGATTTTTAGACCGACCCGCGACTGCAGAATGCTCCAGATTGCTCCCCGTTTCTCGGAATCCAACGGGAAGGGCAGGACGTAGGGCCACACGCGTTCGCTGCTTGTTTCTCGTTTCATTCTGTTCCCACACGAACAACGCTACACTATATCGTCAGGATCTGCAGAAAAACGCTGTGATGCCAATCGGGGTTAAGGCTTAAATGCTTATAACAGTAGGTGTGTTCCTTCTTCAAGAAAAAGAGCTGAGCCGATGGGACTGGTTGACCTTCTCAGGCGAGAGTTCTCCTTCATCACGGGTAACTACCGAATCCTCGTGATAAGCTGGATAATAATGGACCTCGCCATGGAAATGCCCAACCCCAACTTCCAAGCCTACGTCGTCGACACCCTGAAAGGACCAGACATATCCTTGGGAATAATAGGCTTGGCCAACTTCTTGGCGATGGCAGTCGTCGCCTTCCCGGGCGGCTACGGGACGCTGGAGGAGCTGACCGAGATCCTGTCGTTCCGGAAG
>CAZPDY010000121.1:0-4763 GCA_964585455.1 uncultured Candidatus Bathyarchaeia archaeon
GTGCGAGCCTTCAGCAGCCATCATAATCGCCTTCATGCCGATACGTGGCACTTTGATGGAAAGAGTGGTGCCGCCGGTTCCTTCAGACATAGTCAAGGTGCTCGTGTCTGCCAGACTCATGATGCCTTCCACGCCCTTAGTGTTGGGCTGCATGAGACCGAAAGGAGTGCATAGAGCGAAAACTGACGTTTTAGCCGTGAAGGCAGGCGCTAACGCCATAGCCTTCCCAGCACAAGAAGCGATAGAGTTAGCAGAGTCTCTGAACTATGAAATCTCTTTTTCTTCCCTGTGTTGTTCTCAGATTTTCGAGGATTTGGCGACGGGAAGGGTTAGGGTTTAGGGTTATTTTGAGGCGAATCTCCAAATCGAACTCATTAATTGATCTTTGAGGGTTTCGATTTGCTTGCTGAGTCTTTCGGCGTCTTCTCTCGATATTCCTTGGCGGATGAGCTCTCTTTCGAACGCCCTCCTCGCCTTTCTAACCTTCCTGCCTAACGTTACCCAAATCCAGAAGAGATGGACGAGTAGTTGAATAAATCGTGGGACTATACTGAGAACTGTTTGAATTCGCAAGTCAGCGGGCACCGCCTGGAGCAAAGGAATGAGGCTAATCTTCTTCCTCTTCTTCTTCCGCCCTCAAGCCCTTCTCTCTCATCTTCTCAGCAATTTTCTCCTCAACGTGTTTGCGTATTTCTCTCTCGAGTTCCCTTTCTTTCTCGGGCGTAAGTTGTTTCTCTTTACCGAATCGCTTAAACATGTCGCCCAGGCTCGTGAAGGTGCTCATGTAGTCCTCCGTCATCTTCAAGGCTACGTCGTTTGGAATTCCGCTTTCTTTAAGCTCCTTGTAGAATGCTGCTGCAGCCTTGCCCATGCTTCGTCCCGCTTCTTCGCTGAAGACGCTTGCGATCAGGCTTTTGATGAGTGATGGGACTTCTTTCGACACGACGCTCAGGATTTCTCTGAGCTCCTCGGCATCTTCTACCGAACTCTTTTCCTTATCCTTCTTTTCAAGCATTCTTGTCTCACGTCCCTTTCTAGTAGATTCGCGGATAGTTTCTTAATATTGTGGTGGCTTCAGCTTTTCTGCGTTCCGCTTCGAATATAGCTTTTTCCGTAGCGCAGTAATCAACTCTGCCATCTTCCATTCTGGGCTTTCAGGCAACGCAATCTTATGCGAGGCTGTTTTCCTTATCCCAAACAGCTTACTCGTTTCTAGATTTCTCTTCATGTTCTACACACCTCACTAATAACGAAAGTATGGGCACTCTAGTTTAACATACTGGGAAAAAGTGGTCAGAAGCGTGGTCACTGGTCGGTCAACTCGTACTTTTTGCCGAAGCCCTCCACTTGGCGAACCACGCCTTCTTTTTCCAGTTGTTTTACGCGTTGTCTGACTATGCGCCTCGAGGCTTTGCCCCTCATGGCTTGAACCTGGCGCGTGATGGCGGAAATGTTCAGTGGACCCTTTACCGCTAGGGCTTGTATTACACATCGGCTCATCTCGTCTTGGGCGACTTCGGGCTTCTTTATGATGCTCTCGGCTCTCTTCAACCGTGCTGCGACTCTCAGCGGTTCGTCGTATAGGCCTAAGCCCACTTTGGTCAGCCGCAGCGAGGCTGCCAGTCCTTCGTATTCGGGTTTTTCAACAATCAGGTTCTCAAGCGTGTCTAAGCGTTTTATTATTAGGTCTAGTTTTCTGCTCAATTCTTCGACACTGCTGGCGGGTTTAGGCTTCTGTTCCCTTTCGTCTTCAGTCATCTTGGGTTGACACGCTTCAGGTGGGAGAGGTATAAGAGTGTCTGTTTAAATGGTTATACTTGTCGCTGGAGAATGAAAATTCCAGTAGTGGGACGCGAGAATGTTTGGGCTAGTCTTTTTTCTGTTTTGTCATGTTTTGCAGAGCCGAAGCGACTATGAAGAGTCCTATTAGGATCATGATTGTTGGGACTAGAGGCAAAGAATAGCCCACTATTCCAGCCGTGCCGATGGCGAAGGCTATGATGCCTATGAAGAGGCTGAACTTGCTTATCCTTATGCCCATGCCTGCTCTGACTGCGTTGAGCGCAATCAGAATTGTTCCCACTCCGAAAGCTAGGTAGGGTCCCGTCTCTACTTGGTAGTAGTCGCCTGCCCACCAGCCGACGCCGATGAGGATGAGGAAGGTGCCCCAAGCAACGGCTTCCAGAGCCTTGTTAATAATCAAGAGAACTGCCTCTCTTCTTCATTCCCAACGATTGCACTTAAGCCTTATGGGGTTTTGCCTTCGCTCTCTTTCTCCTTCGTCTGCTGCGTCGTCTTCGCCGCTTTGGTTGCTCCTGCAAATGCTGTCATGCCCAGAATCTCGCCCTTCATTATGTCCATGGGAATTGCGAATACTATCGTGTTGCTCGGGTCGTAGCTGATGTCTTCCAAGCTCGACAACGTACGCAGGTACATTGCTCGGTTGCTCATCTTCTGCACAGCCTTTTCTAAGTTTTCAGCAGCAGTCAACTCGCCCTCGCTCTTGATAATCACTGCTCGTTTCTCCCTTTCAGCTTCAGCTTGTCGCGCGATTACTCGTTTCATGTCTTCGGGCAACTCGACGTTCTGCAGGTTAACCGAAGTGATGTCTACGCCCCAGTCTTTAGTTCCCATCTCAACGATCGTCTCGATCTTGTTTGCAATCTCTTCCCGTCTGGACAGCAGTTCGTCTAGTTCCACGTTTCCAACCACGTCCCGCATGGTCGTCTGTGCGTACTTCATCACGCTGTTCCACATGTTCTGGATGTTCACCAAGCTGTCTTTCGTGTTAACCACTTTCATGAACACCACTGCGTCGATGCTCACGCTGATGTTGTCTTTAGTCATTACTTCCTGCCGCGAAACGTCCAAAGTGATGATTCGCTTGTCCTGCTTCAGGAAAGTTTCTGCGAAGGGCCACTTGAAGAAGAAGCCTGGACCGACGAGTCTCTGAAACTTTCCAAACCTCAGTATGATTGCTTCTTCCCACTCCTTGTTGACTGCGACGCAGGCGGGCAGAAACCCCAAAGAGACGAAGGCGATGATTGCGAACAGGGCAGACAGAACGTTGGGGAAGACAAGGACAGTCAGTATCAAGAACAGGAGGAACAGTATAAGGAAGAATGCGAAGGGGGTTGGAGATCCCGAATATTTCTCACCCATCTTATCCATTCACCTCCTTCTCGCCCGAATGTCTTCTATTGCAGATAACCCTATTTCTGCTTTGCCAAACGAAAACTACACAATCGTGTACACGCCAATAGCCCATGTGAAGCCTAATAGGACGGTCTAGACCAGGCGAAGAGCACACAAAACCAGAACAACCAAAAAGCTTTCGTAGCAGAACCCCAATTTCTACAAGCAACCCATAGAGGGCCGGTCGTCTAGCTTGGTTAGGACATCTGCCTGACACGCAGAAGGTCGCCGGTCCAAGTCCGGCCCGGCCCACCACACTGCACATATTCGCAAAAAGCACAAATACCCGACCTCACATCTCCACTGGAGAGTTGAAACCATGCCAACCGAAGTCACCGACACCGAAAAATTCATACAACTAAGCCAAAACGCAGCTTACTGCGCCATAAAAAGACTTCCAAAAACGGTGAAGCTGAAGCTCCGCACTCCAAAGCAGCTCTACACGCTGAAGACTGACCCCACGAAAGCCGAGGAAATCATAAAGAAATTGAGCTGCGAAATCCGCGAAGTTTAGGGGTATTCTTGTCCGTAGTGGTTTTTTAGTTTTGTGATGTATCTTCATACAGGTCTACTCTTTTCCAACGTTGGGCTCGCAATAACAACTTTCCTAATTTGAAATAGCCAAGCAAGCTCATCATCGCATATGTGATTGTTGTGGCAAGGGCAAGAAAGATTAAACCTAAAACAAGAAACATCAACACTATAGCTGCTCCAAACAAAATCCAAACTAAGGCGGACAACATGTTGAGAGCTCTGATCGGATAATCATTCGGGAATTTTGGTGCAATCTTTACACAATAGCCTAACAACACTTCCTCCGAATATATTTGGAGAACTATGAAACTGGAAATGGTCGATAAAACAAAAAGCGTCAATTGTGCTAGAGGTTGACTTGGATCTGGAAGCAATGTAAGTAGCAGAACAATTGATGTGAAGATGAAACCACTCATCAAGGAAAGATTGTTAGATATATTTGAATGGTAGGCAATGTAAGCTGAAAGATCCTCCTCACTCTTGAGCAACCTGCAATCACCTTAGATCAAGTATGTGTCCTGCTTCATTTTTTATGACTTGCGGAGGAAATTATGGGCGAACAAAAGGAAAGGAGATGGTGTTATTTCCTGTGCTTGTAGTGTTTGCTCTCTCTTCTTCATCTCATTGAAGAGATGTTCAAATGGCTCCCATGCTCTGGGCATATTGTACAAAACGAAAACTTAATCAACCCCAAAAACGCACTACAAACGGGTTGCCGGCCAAAGGGCGCGGGACCCACCCGAACCCATCCCGAACTCGGAAGTTAAACCGCGCTCCGTTTCCGGCATTAGTGTGGTCTTCGGCCACGTGAAACCAGAATAGCTGGCAACCCTACCTTAGCCTTCTCGATAATCTTCAAACCTTATAACCAAGCAAACACAGTCATTCAGAAGTTGTGGCACAATTGATACAACTAACCACCCTACCCCAACAAATCCCAGGACTAGACTGGATATTCCAAGTAATCTTCACCCTCCTCTTCATAATCTTCGTCTTCTACGGACAAAGAATACAAATGTACATCATGGTAAGAG